>DASQAZ010000037.1:0-3615 GCA_035635475.1 Bacteroidota bacterium
ATTCCTCGAACCCGGCCGAGTGCAGGGCAAACAGAATCTCGTCCTTGTCCTTGAAATAAAGGTAGATCGTCGCCGGGCTATAGTCGATGTTTTCCGCGATGCGCCGGATGGAGACATTTCCGAACCCCTCATCGAGGAACAATTTCATGGCGGTTTCGAGGACGAGGGTCTTCATCTCCTCCTTTTCCCGCATTTTACGTGCCGCAACAGTCATCGAGATAACCCTGATTAACGCCCGTTTTCTGAACAGTGTTTAGTTATTAAACGAAGTATAGTGCATTTTTGTTTCAATGTCAAGAGAATTTTTTTCCGGCAAAGCTTCCAATGCCATAACCTATTGAATGGCAATTAATTATGGCACCAGAAAATTTGCCGATCGATGGGTTACCCCCTCACCTGGAGCACCCCCGCTCCCTGTATCTTGCCGCTCTTTAATCGCTGAAGCGCGGTGTTTGCCTCCTTGAGAGTAAACACTTCTGTCTCGGTTCTCACCGGAATTTCCCCCGCAAGTTTTAGAAACTCGATTCCATCCCGCCGCGTGCTGTTGGCAACGCTCGTGATCTTTCGTTCATGATAGAGCAGAGAATAATCGAAAGCAGGTATCGGGCTCATGTAGATCCCTGCGAGAGCGAGCGTCCCGCCTTTCCGTAAAACCTTAAGAGCCTTCGGGACGAGCTCGCCGGCAGGAGCAAAACTGACGACGGCATCGAGAGAACTTGTCGAAACATCATCCGGTCTGCCTGTCCATACCGCCCCGAGTTCCTCGGCGAGCTTCCGGTGTTCCGCGCTCCGGGAGAAGACGAACACCTCGCAGCCCCAATACCTCGCAACCTGGATTGCGATGTGCGCAGACGCCCCGAAACCGAATAATCCAAGCCGCTCACCGGGCTTGATGCCGCTTAGCCGAAGAGAACGAAACCCGATAATTCCAGCGCACATCAGCGGCGCTGCCTGCTCGCTTGTGAATCCGCGAGGAATCGAATAAACGAAGCTGCCCGGGGCCTTGATGTATTCTGCGTATCCGCCATCAACATCATAGCCGGTGAACAGGGCCCTCTCACAAAGGTTCTCGTCTCCGCGTCTGCACCATGTGCACTCGCCGCATGCCCAGTGAAGCCAGGCCACACCGACGCGCTCTCCAATGGTCCGACCGGAGACCTCGCGTCCCATTTTTTCAACAACTCCGATCACCTGATGACCGGGCGTAAGCGGGGATCTCTTCGGAGGGAGCTCTCCTTCGATGACGTGGAGGTCCGTATGGCATAATGCACACGCATCGACTCGGATGAGCACATCAGGATTGCCGGGTTGGGGAACCTCGACGGTACGCTCTTTAAGGGGGTTGTCCTCAATGCGCTGAGGGGATATTAGCTGGAGCGCTTTCACAGGGCGAAACTTAAAATGTTTAGCTCTCGATGCGTGGGAGTATCCCCTTTATGAAAGCTTAGGAGGGTGATCCCCAGGTGTCTCTTTAGGCATTTCTAGTCCGAATAAATGTAATGCGATACCTTTGGTCGATCCGGACCCGTATGGAAGGAATAAATGCGATCCTCCATGGCTCGGTCCGCGACCGTCACCCGATCATGCTGGCGCATATGTTCCGCCCACGATTCCACGATGAACGTCTCGACGTGCCTCTCCGGATCAGCGACATCCTTGAATACACCCCACTGGACGGCGCCATCCCGCCTGCGAACCTTTCCGAGCGCGTGAATTGCTTCAGAGAATTCCCGCGCATTCTTGTCTTGAATTCGGTACTCAATCGTCACCATGACAGGTCCACGATCCGGATGAGGCTCAAATGCAATAACAGGTTCCGGCCAATGCAATGAAGGGGTGAGATCCTCCCCTCTACCGGTAGCCAGCCGGTATCGCAGGGTTAGCGCCAACCCGGCGATCAACCCGACTGCCGCGATGGCCAGTGTGAATGACATCCCGACCCGGCTTCCGGCGAACCCCCACAGTCCTCCTCCGGCTGCGAAACTACCCATGAAGACCAGCAAGTACACCGACATCGATCTGGCCCTGACCCAGGAGGGTGACGCCGTGAGAGCGGCAGTATTCAAACTTGACATCATTGCCATCCAGGCGATCCCCCCGATGAACATGGCTATGGCCACGGGGAGAAATATCCTGACGAAGCCCAGCGTCGTGAGCAAGCCGGCAAACAGCACCGTTGCCGCCTCAACCTGGTTGTTCACCGGCACACGCTGCCGGAGATATGCAAGAATCGCCGCGCCGATGACTGCCCCAGTTCCGAACGAGCCGATGAGCATACCAAATTGGAGCGGGCTCAGCCCCATTTCATGGCGCGCGATAAACGGGAGCGTAGCCCACATGGCGCTTGCAAAGATCATGAACGCTGCCGTACGGATGAGAACGGCCTGCAGCGGCGGAGAATAACGGACGTACCGCAAACCCGCGCGCATCGCGCCCGCGATTCGTTCCGCAGGAAGAATACTCTCATGGTGTTCCCGCCTCCAGCGGAGAAGTACCAGGATCACACCGACAAACGAGAGGGCGTTCAGGATAAAAGCCGCCCAGGGTCCGGACGCAGCAATCACGAATCCGCCAATCGCAGGACCGATCGCACGAGCCACATTAAACCCGACACTGCCGAGGGTAATCGCCGAAGGGAGCTCGGAAGGGGAAACTAAATCGGGGATCGAGGCCTGCCAGGCGGGGCCGTTTACCGCGGCGCCCACGCTCAAGAGAAACGAAAGAAGGAGAAGCAGGCCCGGGGTGACACCCCCTGTCAGTGTCAGAACCCCCAGCACCGCTGCGCTCACCATCATCCAGCCCTGCGTAAAGATCAAAATCCGCCGCCGATCGAGAATGTCGGCGAGGGCGCCCGCGGGGAGTGCGAGGAGGAACATCGGCAGCGCAACGGCGGTCTCAAGGAGACCGACGAGAATGGGGGAAGTCGTCAGTGTGGTCATCAGCCATCCCTCACCCACTTCCTGCATCCACGTCCCGATATTCGAAACGACAGAGGCGATCCACAACGCCCGAAATAAAGGCTGCCGAAGGGGACCCAGCGCCGACGTCCACGATGCCTTCTGACTTTGCTGGGGGTGGTCTGTCATGAGCGAAAATCTAGAGATTCCTCGCCAATAAACAAACTACAGTGGCTGCTCTCTTGATACATGAGAAGTTCAATCTAGAGGAACGAGAATTCTCAATATGAATCATTTCCTAGACTAGCTAACTCTTGGATAATTGGCTTCACCTTTGTAAATTGAGCTGATCTTCGTCTCAATCAGATTATCTGAACATCCCTGCACGGAAGAAAGGAGTACCTCTATGCCCGAAATGACCAAGTACGCCCCCGGCTCCTTCTGCTGGGTCGAGCTGATGACCTCCGATACGAACGCGGCCAGGAAATTCTACAGCCAGTTGTTTGACTGGGGCGTCGATGATGCGCCCGCAGGCGAGGGCACGTTTTACCACATGTTCAAACTTAAGGGCAAGACCGTCGGCGGGATGTATCAGCGGAACCAAGAACACAAGAATGTTCCTTCTCATTGGAAATGCTACGTTGCAGTCGAGAACGTGGATGAGACTGTAAAGAAGGTTGATAAGCTGGGAGGAAAAACGCTCATGCCGCCCTTCGAC
>DASQAZ010000038.1:0-24324 GCA_035635475.1 Bacteroidota bacterium
CTCTGTCGAGCGGAATTTACTACTATCGGATGGTCGCCGGGGCGTTTAACGACGTGAAGAAGTTGATGATCGTGAGGTGAAGTCGAAGGGGCGGCGGTTTTGAGTTCCTGAACCGCCCGCGCCTTTCTAGGCTTTCATCCGCATTCCCCGTTCCTCAAAGCTGAAAATCCATCCTGCAAGTTTTCCGGGATCGATGTCCCGGAAATCATTCCAATACTCGCGCGTGTAGAGGTACCTCGAGCTCGTATCCGGGAGAGGGACCTGAGAGACCATCTTGAAGATTTTTTGAAAACGCGCCTTCCAACGTGTCATGTTCGTAAGCCGCAGATCCACCCAGCCGTCGTGCGCCCAGAGGTCGAGACTTTTCGGCGTCACGGCCACCTCGTTTTCTCCCTGAAAAGGCGGGATCTTGATTTCATTCCCGCGAAGTAGCGTCTTCCCATCGGGCAGCAGGATGGGAATCCCGATCGAGATAATCTGAGAGCGCAGCTTCCGGTCCACCTCGATTTTCCGGCGCAGCCGGCGAGAGAGCTCCTTCGGGCTGGTCCGCGCCACCGTCCTGGCGCTCTTGAAGCAGCGTTCCAACAGATGCGCCTCATACAGAAGCTTCGAGAGCCGGGGAGGCCCGAGGATCTCGAAGGCTATGCTTCGGACGCCGTGGCGGCGCTCGAGCGCTTCCAGCCGTTTCTTCGCGCCGTGGAAAAGATAACCTGCCCGATAGGTGGGGGACAGCGTCGCGTTATCGAGCGCATTAATAATGTCGTGCCCGGTATTCCCGCCTTTGATTTCATAGATGGCGTCTTCCGCAATCTCTTCCGCCGTCACAAATTCCATCTGACCAGGGGTCGCGATCGCCTCGAACTCGCCCCTGGAGAAAAGCCCGTTCTCGCCCGTGTCGATGAACACCGATTTCAGAGTTTCCCCCGTCTCGCTCGCGACATCGGGCATGCGCAATTGGATGGCGCCGCGGAGTTTGACTCCCCGGCGCGGCGGGCAATCGAACAGTTTGATCGGCTTGCCGCCCCGTTTGATTTCGCCGTATGCGATCCTCCTCCAGGCGATGGCGGCAGTCGGTTTGATTTCCTTCGAGATCGGAGCGTCCGGCGTCCGTCCCATCAGAAAGAGAAGCAGCGTGTGGGCGCCGGCAACGGCAGACTTGCTCAGAAGGACGCTCGAAGGGCGTTCCTCGCTGTGCGTGTAGGGAATATTGAGTCCCATGCCGCCGGTCCCGCTCGTACCAATTTTTAGGTAAATTGTCGTCCGGAAGGCATGCATCGAGCGGTAGAGGAGCTGGACATGACGGATGAGCTGGGGGGTGTAGAGCGTGCAGAGGAGCTGCTCGGTTGCGCTCCGGAGCGCCGCGCTGTTGTCGCTCCTCTTGTTTCGCTTAATCTGCTGACGGACCCTCCGCGCGCTCTGAAAAATGTCCTGATAGGCGATTGCAGTCGCCGAATTGATACAGTCGACGATAATTTCCGGCTTGAATGACTCGATCAGCTTAAAAATTGACGAACGGCGGAGGGTTCGTTCCGTCAGCTCGGCGAGCGTATCATCAATGAGCATCTCCCTGCTTGCGGGGTCGTTGATGATCTCGTCCCGCCGGATGTCCTTGAGTTCATGGCGGACGAAGATGTTGCCCCACCAGGGGACGAAAAACTGATTCGGGATCCGGGGAAATTCCTCGCGGAGCTCCCGGACGGCCTCTTCCGCTTCGGATCGAAGGAGGGATGTGAGGATGACGCGTTTCGGCCTCTCGTCGACCAGCTTCCGGCAGATGGCGGAGCCGACCAGACCTCCGCCCCCCAACACGAGAACGGTTCGGTCCTTAATGTCCATGCGCCGCCGGGGTCACGCCTTTTCCACAACGACAGCCGTTCCGTAGGCGAGGACTTCCGTCGCGCCCGTTGCGACTTCATTCGCATCGTAGCGCATCCCGATGACTGCATTCGCTCCCATCTGGTTGGCGTGCTGGATCATGATGACGTACGCGTCCTGCCGGGCCCGTTCGCACAACTCCTGGTAGAGCGTAATATTTCCGCCGAACAGGATCTGGATCCCCGCCCCGATGTTTCCGATGATCGAGCGCGACCGGACGGTAATTCCGCGCACGAGCCCCAACTGCCTGACGATTTTGTACCCGTCGAGCGTGAATGCCGTTGTTACCATTGCATGCTCTACCATGGCGGCTTCACTTAAGTTTGATCGATTTTACGCACTTCTCGAACTCGGGGAAATAGATCTCCTTCTGCGGTGTGTACCAGTTGAGCGTGACACGGATGACCTTGTCATTCTTGACGACAAAGTAGGCGCGGCTGCTGATATCCTTGCGCGTGGAATAATCAACCCAGAACGCCTTGGCTCCGCCGATCGTCGTCTCACCCGTGGTTTTCGACTTATATTTTCCCTTGTTCTGCGCCCAGACCTTATCAACCGTGAGGCCCTTCGCTCCAAAGACATCGATATGGATGCTGCAATCCAGCCGGTCTGCACGCAGTTCCTTCACGTAGTCCTTGTCCCCTTTCGTCACCGTGGCGATGACGAGGTTATCGGGATATTGCATCGTGAAATAGGGCGAGGCATCGAGCGTTTCCAGATTGCCAGAAGGCTGCCATACGTCGGGCTTCTTGGCGACGACAACCGGGATCTCGAAGGAGGAGAGCATAGCGTCGAAGACAGCAGCATGCGCCTGATATTGGTCGCCGTAGCCCTCAAAATCGAGCTTGTACACGCAGGTGTCTCCCGGTACGAAGATCTGATGACCGTAGATGTTCGTCTTCGTCGTCGCTTTGATCAGATACGGGACCTTCGAAGCCTGCCTCCCGGCGACTGTCACCGGTTGATCGGGGCTTAGCTCGAAGTTCGACTGCTTCATGTCATCCTTGGCTGTTTGAAGAAGATCCGGAAACGCCTTGCCCTGGTACCGGATGACCTCAACGGTCACCGCCGCGCCCGGCTCGCCGGATCGCGGATCCTGCAACCGGTTCAGAACCTCCTGTGATTTCGCGAAGACCGCCTTGCCGGTCGTGCCAAGCTGTTTCCACTCTTTGGGATAGTGTATTTTGAATCCGTAGCCGGGGTCCCGGTACTCGTTCATCTCGCCGACGGGGACCGGTTCCGTCTTTTTCTCACACCCGGCCGCGCCGAGGAAAAGGAGGAAGCAGATTGCAATGAGAACTTTCATCGGAGACTCCATAATAGTGTGACCGTTGTTCATTTCGGAACGACTGTGTCGTACCAGAATTTTTTCTCGCGGGAGCCCAGCTCGTCGACGTGCAGATGCTTGGTCTCGGTGTACTCGCGCAGTCCCTCGATCCCGAATTCTCTGCCGATCCCGCTCTGCTTGTATCCGCCGAACGGCGCCTTTTCGGAGATCAGGTGCCACTCGTTGATCCACACGGTCCCGGCCCGGAGCCGGCGGGCGACGGCCATTGCTTTTTCCTTGTCGCGGGACCAGACTCCTCCACCGAGGCCGTACATCGTGTCGTTCGCCATGGCAACGGCCTCATCGACCGTTTTGTACTTAATCACCGAAAGCACGGGCCCGAAAATTTCTTCCTGGGCGATCTTCATCGAGTTTCCGACACCCGAGAAGATGGTCGGCTCGATAAAAAATCCCTCCTTGAGTTCGGGCGAGTCGGGAATTCTCCCTCCGGTCACCACGGCCGCTCCCTCTTTAAGGCCGCTCGCGACATATCCCATGACCCGGTCCCGCTGTTGTTCTGAGATAAGCGGGCCCATATCGGTCTTCGGGTCCCGGGGATCGCCGAGTCTGATTTTCTTAGTCTTCTCTGCGACTTTGCTTAGAAATTCGTCGTGGATCTTTTCGGGAAGGAACAATCGCGTCCCGGCTTCGCAGCACTGGCCCTGGTGGTAAAAGATTGCATAGAGCGCCCCGTCCACGGCGAGCTCCATATCGGCGTCGTCCAGCACGATATTCGCCGACTTCCCGCCGCATTCCAGCGTGCATTTCTTCAAGGTTGATGCCGCGAGCCCCATCACGCGCCGGCCGACGGCGGTCGACCCGGTGAACGAAATCTTGTCGACCATGGGACTCTTCACCAGTTCTTCGCCCGCGGGAACGCCCAATCCGGGGATGATATTCACGACACCCGGGGGGAAGCCGACCTCGTGGATGATCGCAGCGAGCTCCATCGCGGTGACCGGGGTCAGCTCGGAGGGCTTGAGAACCACGGTGTTGCCCGCGGCCAGCGCGGGCCCAAGCTTCCAGACCGCCATCTTCAGCGGAAAATTCCAGGGTGTGATAGCCGCGACCACGCCGGCGGGTTCGCGGAGAATGAAATTCTGGCTGAACCCCGGCTTGGAGAGGCCTTCAATCGGTTCGGTGAGATTCGTTGCCGCGAGCTTGGAAAAATAGGCCATCGCCCGGGCGCTCAGGTAAATGTCTTCCTTTGCTTTCCGGATGGTCGAGCCGGAATCCTCCACCTCGAGCAATTCGAGATCGTTTTTCCGTTCGGTGATCTTGTCGGCTACGGCCTTGATGAGCGCGCTGCGCTGTTCGTTGGAAAAGGATCTCCAGGGGCCCTCATCGAACGCTTTGCGCGCAGAAGCGACGGCCCTGCGGGCATCTTCCTCGCCTGCCAGCGCCACGCGGGCCACCACCTGGCGATCAAAGGGGTTGAACGATTCGAATGTCCGTTTCGAAACGGAGTGGACAAACTCGCCGTTTATATAGAGGAGGTACTCGCGCACGATTCACTGCGCCCCGAGGCGTCCCCAAACGGAGAGGTACAGGATGACCACGAGGAGGAGGGGCATCACGACATAGAAGAGGAGCAGTTGCTTGTCCAGCTCGTCCAGCATCTCTTCTGCGTAGGGAGGAGCAGTCCCCGAGACGATCTTTTGCGCGAGCGCGCCCCGCTTCCTGGACTTCATGCCGAAGAGGACCCCGCTGACGATGGCGATGGCGAAAAAGCCGATCTTGGCGGTCAGCCAGCCGAGCGTGAATATGCCAACGCCGATCTGGGTCATGTTGATGATGCCGGTGATAAGCATGATCCCCATGGCGATCGGACTCATGAGTCCGATCGGCTTGAGCGCGCGGAGAAGCAGCATTTTTGACCTGATATCCTGGACCTTCCGGTACTGAAGGTGAAGGAAGAGACCCGCCACTGTTGTCGTGGTGAGCAGTCCGAAGCCGATAATGTGAAAGAGCAGGCTGAGTTCGTGTAGCACTGGCGCGTTCCTTTCAGAGAAGTGGCTCCCTCAGACTCGATCGTGCGGGTCGAAATGACGGGGATAAAGATACAAAATGTTTTCGAGAGTCTCAAGGAATCAAACCTGTCCCCGTCCCGCTCCACCGCGCTCCGTCCCGCGATGCGGGACAACCGGGATGGGGGGAACTACTCTTGACTGCGCGCGGATTTTTCAGTATGATGAAAGCGTGGAGCGCGAACAATCGATCGAAACGACCATCCGCGAACTCATCTCGTTCCACCGCAGCAACGGCGATTTTAATTTAGACGTGTTTGGAAACCGCCTCAGCTCCGATCAATACCGGATTGCGTACGAAAGCACGATCTCAAGCCTTCCGGAAGGGGCGAAGGTGATGGATTGGGGGTGTGGAAACGGCCACTTCTCCTACTTTCTGGCCAGGATGGGATTCAGGGTTACCGGATTCTCATTCCTCGGTTATCCCCTCCTTATGAAGGAGTCGGGCCAGCGCTTCGATTTCGTTCCGGGTTCCGAATCCGACCCGCGGCGGCTGCCGTTTCCTGACGAAGCGTTCGATGCGGTGGTGAGCATGGGCGTCCTCGAACACGTGCGCGAGACCGGGGGCGATGAACGGTCGAGCCTGAGCGAAATCCGGCGCATCCTGAAGCCCGGGGGCGTCTTCCTGTGCGCCCATTTTCCCAATCGCCTAAGCTGGATAGAGTTTTTGACGCGAAATTTCCTGCCCTCGAGGTTTCGTCACCACTACAGGTTCACGCGGCGCACCATCGATGAGCTCTGGAGCTCGACCGGATTTACAATCCGCAGAATCTCCCGCTACGGCTGGATGCCGCGCAATGTTCTGGGCGGGTCCCGTTCGGCGCTCATGGACTCGCGCCTCTCCCTGTTCGCCTATGACCTTCTGGAAAACATTGCCAGGACCCTGCTGTACCCTTTCCACCAGAACTTCCTGGTCGTCGCGGTAAGAAGCCGCGGTCCGGTCGAATCCGCATTACCCGATGCTAGATTGAGGAGCCCAGCGGCCGGGGAGCGGCGCGCCGGGACAAGCGTGGTGCGATGATTGCACAAATGAAATGGGTCGAACGGAGTTTCCGTTCCGACCTTCCGATCGGTCTCTTCCCCGGCGTCGTCGAGCGGTTGCGGGGAACTCCCGCCCGGTTGGACGAGATTATCCGCCAACTTCCGCCGGAGTTTCTCACCGCGAAGGTCGGGGGCGGCTGGTCGATCCAGGAGAACATCGGACACCTCCTTGACCTGGCGGAACTCGATGAAGCCCGGCTGCGCGACTATCTTGCGCGAACGGTGACGCTTACCGCGTCTGACATGCAGAATCGAATGACTGACATGGCAAACCACAACGGGCGACGCGTCCGGGACATCCTGAATGAATTCCGTCAGTCTCGCATCGAGTTTGTACACAAACTCGAGAACCTGACCGAAGAGGAAATCTCGCGCTCAGCGCTGCACCCGCGGCTTCAACAGAATATGCGGGTGGTGGATTGGTGCTGCTTCATCGCCGAGCACGACGATCACCACGTTGCGCGCATCTCCGCCCTCGCGAGGGTTCTCCGGGATACGAGCGAGCCCTCCGCCGGCTTGTGAATCCCCGCGTGTTTTCATATATTTTTGCATGAGCGCCAAGACCCAACAGTCCAAACCGATCGGAGTCTTCGATTCCGGAATCGGAGGCCTGACGGTCGTGAAGGCGCTCATGCGGCGGCTCCCCCACGAGAATATCGTTTATTTCGGCGACACAGCGCGGGTGCCCTACGGGTCGAAATCCGCGCAAGTCGTGCGCGAATATGCCGCCCAGGACACCGACTTTCTCGTCTCGCACGACGTCAAGATGATTGTCGTCGCCTGCAACACCGTCTCGTCGGTGGCGCTTGAAGTTGTTCAGAAACATGCCAAAGTGCCCGTTGAAGGAGTCATCCTCCCCGGGGCGAAAGCGGCGGCGAAAGCCACAAAAAAAAAGCGGATTGGGGTCATCGGAACAATCGGCACCATCGCCAGCAACGCATACACGAATGCCATCCGGCAGATCGACTCATCGACCTCTGTCGTCGCTCAGGCGTGTCCGCTTTTTGTTCCCCTGGCGGAGGAGGGATGGATCGACCGCGAGGCGACCCGGCTGATCGCCCGGGAGTACCTGTTTCCCCTCAGGCTGCAGAAAATCGATACGCTCGTTCTCGGATGCACCCATTATCCGATTCTGCGCGATGTCATTCAGAGCGTCTTCGACGGAACCGCCGAGCTGATCGATTCGGGGGAGGCGACGGCCGTGGAGGTTGACAACAGGCTGACCGGGCTCGACCTGCGGAACAAGAGCGATCAGAAGGCGAATGTCCAGTTTTTTGTCAGCGACATCCCACACAAGTTTACCGAGATCGGAGAGAGATTTCTCGGCCAAAAGTTGGGAAGAGTGCGAAAAGCATCGGGTTTCTAGATCACAAGTAATCGAACACCACAACCATCTCCGGAGAACTTCATGACCGAATCAATCACATTCCTGCGCGCCATCGACCTCGTGATCGAACAGAACAAGATGCTTGCCCACCCGTTCTATCAGACGTGGAGCATGGGGAAGCTCAGCGCCGAAGCGCTGTCGGGCTACGCCAAACAGTACTACCGCTTTGTGCAGGCGTTTCCGACGTTTCTGAGCGCGACACATTCAAACACTCCCCAGTTGAGTCTCCGCCAGGAGCTCCTGGAAAACCTCATCGAGGAAGAACGGGGCCCGGACAACCATCCCGAGCTCTGGTTACGATTCACCTGCGCCCTCGGCATAACCGGGAACGAGCTCGAGCAAACGGCGCTTCTTCCCGAGACGGAGGAGTCGATCGCCACAATGCGAACCCTGACGCGCGACGGATCGCACCTGGAGGGGGTCGCCGCCCTGTATGCGTACGAGTCGCAGATCCCGGAGGTCGCCCGCGTGAAAATTGACGGACTCAGGCGATTCTACGGGATCACTGACGGCGCTGCGCTGTCGTTCTTTACCGTACACCAGGAAGCGGATGTCCACCATTCCGCGGCGGAGCGGACGATCCTGGAGAATCACGCTGTGAATCCCGATGACCGGCGGGCTTGCGTCGAGGCCGCGCGCAGGTCGGCGCGATCCCTTCTTACGCTCCTTGACGGAGTGCAACGCGCCTTCGTCGAGCAGCAGTGAGTCCCGAGGCCGGGACCGAAACGATAGCATGGAGGATTTATGCCGCTTCTCTCACACGATCAGATTGCGAAAGAACGGAAGGATTTGAAGGCATGGCAGCTCGCCGGCAAGGAGATCAAGAAGACGTTTGAATTGAAAGATTTTGCCCATGCGATCGGCTTCGTCGCTTCGGTCGCGCTTCTCGCCGAACGGGCCAATCACCATCCGGATATCGACATCCGCTGGAACAAGGTTTCGCTGGCGCTTTCCACGCACAGTGCCGGGGGGCTCACAGAGAAGGATTTCAATCTCGCGCGCCAGATCGAGAGCCTATGATACGATCACCGGCCGGCCCCGTCTCGTCGCCGGATACTCAGGAGGAAATCCTTGCGCTGTTCCGGCGGACCAAGGCCCTCCTGGAAGGGCATTTCCAACTCTCATCAGGCCTCCACAGTCCGCACTATTTTCAATGCGCCAAGGTTCTTCAATACCCTGAGTATGCGGAGGCCCTCTGCGGCCGGATTGCAGCCCGATTCAGCCGGGAGTCGGTCGGAGTCGTCATCGCCCCCGCGCTCGGCGGCATCGTCGTCGCGCAGGAGGTCGGCCGGCAGCTCAACGTGCGGTCGATCTTCGCCGAGAGGCGGAACAACGAGCTCGCGCTGCGCCGAGGGTTTGAGATCGCTCCCGGCGAGCGGGTGCTGGTCTGCGAGGACGTCATCACCACGGGCGGCTCGGTCGAAGAAGTGTTGAAGATCGTCCGGAGATCCGGGGGAACGGTCGTGGGCGTCGGGGCCATCGTGGACCGGAGCGGCGGCACTTCCGGGATCGAGAACTGCTATTCCGCAGTCACGATGAAGGTCCTTGCATACAAGCCCGATGATTGCCCCCTCTGCAAGCTCGGTGTCTCGATCGAAACCCCGGGGAGCCGCGAAGCCCGTCACGCCAAAACGCCGAAGAGCGCCCCGAACCATCGCCCTTAACGAACTCTCCCTACGACATTGCAAGACACCTTCGTCAAACATCTTCTCATCGCGCCCTGAACTCCGGTGCAGCTGAAACTGCTAAAAAGAAATAGGCTCTACGAGGGCCGGGTCTTCAACGTCGTCGTCGACGACATTGAATATCCCTCCGGGAACAGGTCGATACGGGAGGTCGCGGAACATTCCGGCGGATCCGTCGCGCTCGCCCTCTTCCCGGACCGCCGGATCATCCTCGTCCGCCAGCACCGCTATCCGTTCGATGAGTTTGTGTGGGAACTGCCCGCCGGAAAGCTGAACCCCGGCGAGGATCCGCTTCATTGCGCCCAGCGCGAGCTCGAAGAAGAAACCGGATACCTCGCCTCCGACTGGCGGAAATTGACATCGATCTATACGACACCCGGATTCTGCAACGAGGTTCTCCATCTGTTTATGGGGCAGCAGCTTTCCGAGTCGCCGTCAGGGAGAAAATTGGAAGAAGGGGAACAGACGATGACCGTGAGCATCATGGCTCTGGATGAAGCGATCGCCATGATCGAACGCCAGGAGATCAAGGACGCAAAGACAATTTGCGGTATACTTCTCGCAGAGAGAGTGGCGCGGAGAACATGAATTCGATGGACGAGGATGTTTTTGCCTCCCCCGGGGGGGATCGGAAATACCGGCTCGATCTCAAGCGCTGCATCATTCGTGAGTGCGACGGCGAGCTCGCGGAGCTTTCGTATTATGAGCGAAACAATTGGGCGACGGTCGAGCTCCAGTGCAACCGGTGCAAGAAGCGGTTCGTCGTCAAGGTCGAAATCTGAGCCGGAATGAACCCCAGGGAAATCATACGCAAGAAACGCGACGGCGGGCAATTATCGCGTCAGGAATTGGAGTTTTTTATCAAGTCCTACCTCGCGTCCGGCGTCGCGGACTACCAGATGTCGGCGTTTCTTATGGCGTGTTACTTCCGCGGTATGGATCTCGACGAGACGACCGCCCTCACGGAGGTCATGCTTCGATCGGGCGCAGTCGTCGATCTCTCATCGGTTCCGGGCATCAAGGTCGATAAACACTCCACGGGGGGAGTCGGCGACAAGGTTTCATTGATACTTGCGCCGATGGTGGCGGCATGCGGCGTGCCCGTCCCGATGATTTCCGGTCGCGGTTTGGGACACACCGGCGGAACGCTTGATAAGCTCGAGTCGATTCCCGGATTCAGAACAAATCTATCCATACAAGAGTACAGGGCGGCGATCGGCGAGGTGGGCGCCGTGATGGCCGGCCAGACCGCCGAGATCGTTCCGGCCGACATGAAGATGTACGCGCTGAGGGATGTAACGGCGACGGTTGAAAGCGTGCCTCTCATAGCGGGGAGCATCATGAGCAAGAAGCTTGCCGAAGGGATCGACGCGCTCGTCCTCGACGTCAAGGTGGGGCGGGGCGCTTTCATGAAAACCGAGGCCGACGCGGTCGAGCTGGCGAAGACCCTTATTGGTATCGGGAAATCCTTCGACAAGAAGGTGATCGGATTTTTGACCGACATGAGCCAGCCGCTCGGCTATGCCGTGGGGAACTGGCTCGAAGTGAAGGAGAGCCTCGACTGCCTGAAGGGGAGGGATGTCCCCGACCTCATGGAAATCACGTATCTCCTCGGCGGCGCCATGCTCATGCTCGGTGGGAAGGCGACGTCGATCGAGGAGGGAACCGGCCTCTGCCGCCGCGCGATCGAGAGCGGCACGGCGCTGGATAAATTCATGCAGATCGTCCGGCGGCAGGGGGGAGACGTTTCGTATTTGGAGGATTTCCGGAAATATCCCGCGAGCAAGTTCATGATCGAAATCCGAAGCCCGAGTGCAGGCGATATCGACAATGTCGATGCCCTCGAACTTGGCCTTGCCGCCATTATGCTTGGGGCCGGCAGGATGAAGCTGGAGGACGGGATCGATCCCAAGGCCGGCATCGTCCTAAGGAAGAAGGCCGGCGACGCGGTGGAAATCGGGGAACCGCTTGCTGCCCTGTTCACCGACAGTGAGAGCGCGGCCAAGGAAGCCCGGCCGAGGGTCGAGCGCGCCTTCAGCATCGCCACGGAACCGTCGGTGTTCCCGCGCCTGATCCATTCGATGGTCGATGACCGGGGCGTGCATCCGTGGCCTTTGGTCAACGCGAGGAAGTAGCCATGAACCGATCGTCGCAATAGCATGGGAAGAGCGACCCCCGCGAGAGTTAGATTTGAATTAACTCGAATATTTTAATATCTTCTCGGCCATGCCGATTATCACGCTCGTCAATGAAGGAAAGACCATCGAGGTTGCGGAGGGAACGAACCTTCGAAAAGCCCTCCTGAAGCATGGCATCTCGCCCTACGTCGGAAAGGACCGTTTCCTCAACTGCCGGGGCAACGGCCTTTGCGGGACGTGCCGAGTCGAGGTGGTGGACGGAAAAGGCGCGCCGCCGATGTCGGCGCTCGAGGAGGCCGCGCTCGTAGGACTCGTCCCCTTTTATGCCCGCGCGGTCCCCAAGAATGTGCGGCTTTCGTGCCGGATCCCGGTGACGAAAGACATGGCCATCAGGACGCATCCTGCCGTCGAGCTGGACTGGAATCTTACGCGGGAACGGCTCGCTTTGAACGCCATCTGGCTGACGTTCGGGGGTGCATTTCTCATCGTCATGTGGCGCCTCCTCTTTGAAATAGCGACCGGGCGCTAATCCTGCCCCTTCCCCCCTCCCGGAGGACTCCCGACCAATGTTCCCCGCCGGCCAACATGGCGACCCTTGACTTTTCCGCTCTTCCTTCTATATTTTGGGGATGTCCAAGGCGATAGCTGAGCGCGCAGAACCGGACCGATCGTTCTTCCGGCTCACACTCCTGGGGAGTCTGGTCGGCGCCAGCGTGGGCTTAGCCGCCCTGCTCTCCCGGTGGTTCGGCGTGCAATTTGTTCCCGCCCTATTCCCGGGAGGCAGTCCGATTCCCCCCGGTGTCGCGTTCGCGTTTATCATTTCGGGGGCCGCGCTCCTGATTCCTGAGATCGGGTTTCCGGCGAGCGGGATGCGGGTCTTCACCCGGCTCCTCGCCTGTGCGGTCGCGCTGATCGGCCTTCTCTCGCTCCTCAGCTATTTCATCAGCATGAATGGGGCGGTTCCGGCCGACTCCGGTGCCACCCATCCCTCCGTGGCGGTCTGTTTGTTTGCATTCGGATCCGCGCTTCTCCTGTTGCAATCAGAACGATACGCCGGGTTCGCGAAGGCGCTGACCTATGCGCTCCTTTTCTTCTGCTCGGCGGCGATCGTGGGCTCCCTCTATCATGTCGAAGCTCTCGCTGAGGGCGCTCTCTTCATCCACATCGGCGCGGAAACCGCGTGGACTCTCCTCATCCTCTCATTGGTTCTCCTCTTCACTCATCCGGACGGAGTCCGTATACCCGTCGAACTGATCAACGTGATCGCTATCGCGATCGCCTATGCCGGGACGGCAAAGCTGGGCTTCCGCATGTCAATTCCCCCCGGAAATATTTCCGTGGTCTGGCCGCCATCGGGGATCGCGCTGGCGGCGATCCTGCTTCGCGGTCCGGCGGCATGGCCGGGGGTTGCGCTCGGTTCATTCATTGCAAACTCCTCATTCTTCTCCGGCATCACCGACCCATTCTCCGTCGATGCACTCGGGGCGGCGTCACTGATCGCCGCCGGCTCCACGCTCCAGGCGCTCCTCGGAGCGGCGCTGATCAGCAAATTCGGAGGGGGCGTGGATTTCCTGCGCAGCGCGAAATACGTAATCACGTTTGTGATGATCGAGATCCTGACGTGTTGCGTGGCTCCGACGTTCGGGGTCACGGGAGTCTGTTTTGGCGGGTTCGCGAGCTGGTGGAACTACGGCCCCCTGTGGTGGACCTGGTGGCTGGGAGACGCGACGGGCGTGATTCTTGTTGCACCTTTTTTGCTGGCCTGGTCCGGATTTGTCCGTCCGAAATGGGATCCCGTCCGCGTCCTGGAGGGGGCGGGCCTGGCCATCCTCTCGGTTCTGTCCTTCCAGATCGTCTTTGGCTGGCCGCTCCAATTGCCGGGGATTGCCTATCCATTACCGCACGTTGTCATGCCGTTCATCTTATGGGCGGGATTCCGGTTCGGGCAGCGGGGGATGACGCTCTGGATCCTCTCGCTTTTCGTGTTCGCCCTTGAGAGCACTATCAACTCCCGCGGTCCCTTCACCGCAGCGCCCGCCGAAGCAGGACTTTCCTCCCTGCAGGCGTTTCTCGGCATCATCACGGTGATGGGATTGGTCCTGGCTTCCGCAATCGACCATTACAGGCGCGCCGATCGTGAATTACATATCAGTTACAGCTTCCTGGAGGCCAGGGTGAATGAGAGGACGGCGGACCTCGCGAAGGCGAACGAGGTGCTGAAGACCGAGATCGATGAGCGCAAGCGCGCCGAGGCCTTATCCCAGAAGATTGAAGAGCGATTCAGGCTCCTGGTAGAAGGCGTGAAGGATTATGCGATCCTCATGCTCGACCCCCGGGGAAAGGTGATCAGTTGGAACGAGGGGGCGAAGCATATCAAGGGGTATGAAGCTTCGGAAATCCTCGGACGGGACATCTCGACCTTCTTTCCCGAAGAGGATCGGAAGGAGAAGCCGTCCCTGCATCTGCGAGCCGCAGTACGCGACGGCCGCTCGGAAGAACAGGGTTGGCGAATCCGCAAAGACGGGTCGCGCTTCTGGGCCAGCGTGGTGATCACAGCGCTGAAGGATCCGGACGGAACGCTTTACGGATTCGCGAAGATTACCCGCGACATGAGCGAGCAGAAAAAGAGGGAAGAGGAGCTCCGGCTGCTCGCGACAGAGCTCGAGCGCCGGTTATTGGAGCTCCACATCGTCAACAAGGAACTTGAGTCTTTCAGCTACTCCGTCTCGCACGATTTGAGGGCGCCGCTCCGTCACATCGACGGTTTTGTGGAACTGCTCAAAACCCAAATCCGTAATGTTCTCGACGAAAAAAGCCTTCATTACCTGAACGTCATCTCCGAATCCGCCGGGCGCATGGCCAGGCTGATTGACGAGCTCCTGGTGTTCTCACGGATGGGCCGCGTCGAGGTGCGCTCGACGACCGTGGAGACGGAGACCTTGGTCCGCGAATCGATCCGGTCTCTGGAGATGGATGCGAAGGGCCGGATGATCGACTGGAGAATAGGCCCTCTTCCCGCGATTCAGGCGGACCCATCCCTCATCGGGCTGGTCTTCACAAACCTGATTTCAAACGCCCTGAAGTATACTCGCACGCGCCCGGAGGCCGTCATCGAAATCGGCTGCGCTCAGGACAATAATCACGAGGCCTGTTTCTATGTCCGGGATAACGGGGTAGGATTCGACATGGAGTACCAGGATAAACTATTCGGCGTTTTTCAACGGCTGCACCGGTCGGAGGATTTTGAAGGCGTCGGGATCGGCCTCGCGAACGTCCGCCGGATCGTTCAACGCCACGGCGGCCGGACGTGGGCCGAAGGGGCGGTCGACGAGGGCGCTACATTTTATTTTTCGATCCCAAGAAATTCGGAAAAGATCACGCGTGGATGAGCGGCATTACGCCCAAGAATTAAACGGGCAACGGTCAGCGGGCCGCGGACCCGGCCGCTGATTCTGCGAGCGATAGAATCCGCATCATCTCGTCGTGGACCAGCCCGTTAGAGGCGAGAATTGCTTTTTGATAGATGTCGAACGGTCCCCCCAGGAAATTGGTCACCCGTCCCCCCGCCTCTTCGACGAGGAGCGCGCCGGCGGCCGTGTCCCACGGATTGAGGGAAACCTCCCAGAATCCATCATACCTGCCGGCCGCGGTATAGGCGAGATCGATCGCCGCCGACCCCATCCGCCGGACCGCCTGCGCGCACGTCAGGAAACGGACAAAATGGTCGATCGCATGGCCCGGATTTTCGGCAACGTCGTAGGGGAATCCCGTGACGAGCAGGCTCCGGATCAGAGAGTCGATTCCGGAAACCCGGATTCGTTTGCCATTTAAAAAGGCGCCCTTCCCGCGTTCCGCGACGAACAGTTCGTCAAAGTTTGGATCGTAGATGACCCCGAGGATGATCGTACCCTTGTGTTCGAGGGCGATCGAGACGCAGAACACGGGGAAGGCATGCGTATAGTTCGTCGTCCCGTCGAGGGGATCGATCACCCATGTGAAATCCGACTCCGGCCCGCCTTTTCTTCCGCTCTCTTCGGCGAGAATAGAATGAGAGGGATGACGGCGGCCGATGATTTGCTTTATAACTTCTTCCGACTGCCTGTCG
This sequence comes from Bacteroidota bacterium, assembly GCA_035635475.1. Taxonomy (GTDB): domain Bacteria; phylum Bacteroidota; class Ignavibacteria; order UBA10030; family SZUA-254; genus VBOC01. Next base: position 15,586 of record DASQAZ010000038.1, read on the forward strand.
ATCTCGGTAACAAGATTCTTTTCCTGCCCCGACTTCTGCCGGATATCCTTCACCCTGCCGAGATGCAGCTTGAGAAGTTTGCCGGCCTCTCTGGCCGCCTCGATCGCCGTGTCGATCATGAAGCGGTTTTTGGTTTTTTTTGAGTCAGCAACCTTCTGACCTGCTCGCTATTCCGTTCGCTGACCCGGAAGCGCACCTTCACCGAGTTGTCTTCGTATTCCTTCCCCAGGACTTCCGCCAACTCGTGCAGCTTGGCGATCGTGCGGTAATCAGATTGCTTCACCAGAACCGTCTGTTCGGCCGTCTTACTCTCGAGGAGCTCGAGGAGGGATGCCTCCAGGGTCGAGATGTTGATGCCCCTCCGGGCGGAGATGAAGACCGACGGCCGGTACGTCTCGGCGAGGCCTGCGGCGATCGAGCGGTCGGTCACCTTGTCGATTTTATTAAAGACGAAGATTGTGGGTTTGCCCTCCGCCTCAAGTTCGCTGAGCGTGTCGTTGACGACTTCGATCTGTTCGTGAAATGCCGGATGGCTCACGTCGATGACGTGCAGGAGGATATCGGCTTCCGCGGTTTCGACGAGCGTGCTTCGAAAGGAGGCGATGAGATGGGATGGAAGCTTGCGGATGAAGCCGACCGTGTCCGACAGCAATATTTTCTTCCCGGGCCCGATCGAGACGAGCCGGACTGTCGTGTCGAGCGTCGCGAAAAGCCGGTCTTCAATCAGTACGTCGGCGGAGGACAGGAGCCTAAGGAGCGTCGACTTGCCCGCATTCGTGTATCCAACCATCGCGACCCGCGGCAGGTTTTCCCTGCCTTTGCGCTGGACCTCCCGTTCTTTTTTTATACGTTCCAGCTTCTCCTTGAGATGGCTGATTCTGGTGCGGATTGCACGGCGGTCGGTTTCGATCTGCTGTTCTCCGGGCCCTTTGGTGCCGACGCCGCCGTATTGTTTCGAAAGGTGGGTCCATTGTCTCGTGAGGCGGGGGAGGAGATACTGAAGCTGCGCGAGCTCGACCTGCGTCATCGCTTCCTTCGTCTTGGCCCGCAACGCAAAAATCTGCAGTATCAGCCCGCTCCGGTCGATGATTTTGCAAGGGATGAATTTCTCCAGGTTCCGGACCTGCACGGGCGAAAGATCGTCATCGAAGATCACGGTGTCGATTTTTTCCTCTTCGACCCTGGCTCCTATTTCCTCCGCCTTGCCCTTGCCGATCAGGAGAGCCGCATCGATCCGCGGGCGTTCCTGAATGATCGTATGCCGGACCGCGACGCCGGCGGTATCCGCGAGGAGGACAAGCTCGTCCAGATACTCCTCCACCTGCCGCCTCTCCATCCTTCCGGTCACCAATCCCACAACGATCGCGTTTTCACGTTTGGCCGTTTCGACCAGTTTCATGAGAGTGCCGGCGCCGATTGTTGAGAAGACCTGGCGTCGCGCGCGACCGCCATTTCTAGCAGCGCCAGCGCGAGCGCCAACGCGAGGCAGTGTTTCCAGAGCTCGACGCCGAATCTCAATTGCAGGACGGTCGACTGAAGCTCATCGGTCGGCGCAATCACTCGCACTGCGGAGGGATTAACGGCTGCATTTTGCCAGAATTTCGCGAGCTCGTCCGCCGAAACCTTCCGGGGATCGGATTCCCGGGGATCGACATTCATTGCAAAGACTGTGAGGGGGACGCTCCCGCCCCGGATCTCGTAGAAGCCCGGCGCCGAGAGCCGGTTGAGCCTGAACGAAAGGACCGATGAGGCAATCCCTTCCGATTGGCCGGCGGGCCGGATCAGTTCCGCCGATCCGTCGGGCGACACCAGCGTATATTGGGCGCCATTTGATTGCGATCGTTTCGCCGAGACCGCCGGCTCCTCCCCGACCGTGAACGACGGGACCGCTTCTCCGAGCGAAGACAGGTAGATCATCGAACGGTACAGGAGCGGTGCGAAGAGACCTTTTATCGGAAAGTCGGACCATGCCATGTTCGGTGCGACCGAAAAGACGAGAACCCTGCCTTCGCCGATTTTGTATTCGGAGAGAAACGCGTTTCCGTCGGTGAGGGAGATGAGGGTCCGTCCTTGCTTCCCCGTCTGCCGCCGGACAAAGCTCGTGATCGCGGGCGACTCGATCCGGCCTGCCCCTGCGCGTTTCGATTGATCCGGGGGTTCAAAGATCGTGGCGAAGAGCGGATGATCAAGGTCCACGTTCTGGAAGGAGAGGCTGCTCTGGGCGTCCGCCCTGGAAATTCCCTCGAACGGAGGAATGTTGAGAGCGCGCAACAGCACCGTGTTATAGTTTTCGGGCTGGATTTCACTTCCCGGAAAGAGGATGAGGCCCCCGCCTCGCCTCACATAGCGCGCAATGCGGTCCGCATCCCCGGGTGAAAACGACGGGACGTTTGAGAGAAGGAGCACATTGGTGTTCTCAATATTCAGAAACGGAAATTTCTGCATCGAGGTTTGTTGAATATCGAGCAGCGTCCGGTTTTCTCCGCTCTTCCCTGCCTCCGTCGCGAGCGTGATGAACCGGGTGTCTGCGGGCGAATTCGCGACCATGGCGACGTTAATGCGTTCGGGGACATACAACGTAAAAAACCTGCGGTTGTCGGGCTCCAGCGCATCGCTCTCCAATTCGGCATAACCCTTGATGAAGCCGGCGCGCTTTGGCGTGGCGCTGAATTCCTTCGACGCCGATCCCCAGGCGCCCGCAGAGAGGCTTCCCTGCGCTGTGCGATTCCCATCCAGATAGACGCTGGTAACGTAGTCATGAATGGCAGCGGCGCCAAAATTGCTCGCCGACACGAATATTCTGACGGGCTTCTCCCGTTCGAAGATCTGCGTCCTGATTTCGATCGAGTCAATCGCGACATTCGCAACGGGCTTCGAGCCGAGCTCCACGAGGAAGAATTTCACCTGGGAATCGAACGTCGAGTCGGCGAGGTCCCGGCCCTGCCGGGATCCGGGGCTCAGGAGGAAGAGCGTGCGCTGCATGTCGCTGACGATATAAACTTCCTTGTTGGCATTTTTTGAAAGCAGAAGGAGGCGGCCCGCAACCCGGAGCGCCTCGCTCATGGGACGGCGGATGCCGGAGACCTGCGACTCATCCACGGCGGCCTTGAGCGCCGCGAAGTCGTGAGTCGCGGGCTCGACCGAAGCTTTCGGCAGGTCGGAGAGACGGATCAGGAAGGCCTCATCCCCCTCCTTGAGGAGTTCAAATAGCCGATTCATGGCATCCTTCGCCTGTTTGAATAACTCCCCGCGCTCGTCTGCGGCAGCCATGCTGAAGGAGTCGTCCAGGATGAAGACGATCGTCGAATTTGCGTGGGATCCGAACCCTCCGAACATTGTTCCGTGAAGAGCGGGTCGTGCAAACGCCAGAACGATGAAGACGATGAGCAGCGTTCTTATAAGAAGCAGCAGCAACTGCCTTAGTTTGAGCCGGCGGATTTTTGTCTGCTGCAGCTCTTTAAGAAACGTCAGGGTGCTGAACTCGATGGTCCGAAGTTTCCGAAGATTCAGCAGGTGGAGGATAAGAGGGATCGCAGCCGCCGCCAGTCCGAGGAGGACGAGAGGATTGAGGAAAACCATCCTTTACATCGTTTCGGGAAAGTGCATTGGGGTGTTATAATGAGTCAAAAAAACGTGTAAAAAGCAACGCCGGATATCGCAAAGTGAGACGGCGCTCGTCGAGACCTACTTTCCCGCCGGCTACTACTCCGCGACGCGGGATGCGGCCGGTTCGGGTTTCGATGCGTAACCGCACAGGATACTTGCCTCTTCGGCGACAAACATCTATATTGCTCCGGATCGATGTTCCAGAGCTCAAGCGGAACATATCGCGTACGATACCTCCTCGCGCGGGGCGCTCTGATCTCCGCCTGCCTCCTTTGTTTTCACCCGCCGGCCGTTTCACAAGTTTTTTTGAAAAACCGGTTCCCAAACATCTCCTTCAGCTCCCCGGTCGGGCTTTACCATCCGAATGACGGTACCGACCGGCTTTGCGTGGTCGAGCAGGCAGGGGTCATCCGGATTTTCCCCGACGATACAACGATCACATCCACGAAGGCGTTTCTCGATATTCACGACAGCGTTGTGAGCGGAGGGGAGCTGGGTCTCCTCGGGCTTGCATTCCATCCCAGCTATGCAACGAATGGATACTTTTACGTCGATTACACGCGGGACCATCCGTTGCGGACGGTGATCTCGCGGTTCCGCGTGAGCGTCTCGAACCCCGACTCCGCCGATCCGGCGAGCGAGTTTATCATCCTCGAACAGCTACAGCCATTCGACAATCATAACGGGGGCCAGCTTGCCTTCGGGCCGGATGGATATCTCTACATCGCGTTCGGCGATGGCGGGAGCGGCGGCGACCCCTTTGGCAACGGTCAGAACAGGGATACGCTCCTGGGCAAGATTCTTCGAATCAATGTCGATTCGGCGACGGGACAGCGGCACTATGCCATTCCTCCCGACAACCCCTACTATGGGGATACAACCAAGAAACAGGAGATCTTCGCCTACGGAATGCGCAACCCGTGGAGATTCAGTTTCGATGGGAGTGCGCTCTGGTGCGCCGACGTGGGGCAGGGCTTATGGGAAGAAATCGACACGGTCACGAGCGGCGGGAATTACGGCTGGAACATCATGGAAGGGCATCACTGTTACTCCCCGTCCTCGGGGTGCGACACGAGCGGTCTCACGCCTCCGATCTGGGAATATTACCACGAGGCGGGACGTTGCGCGATCGTGGGCGGGTTCGTTTACCGGGGGGCCGCGCTTCCGGCATTGTCCGGCCGATATATCTATGGCGACGATTGTACCGGAGAGATATGGGCGTTAACTCCCGTCCCATCCTCTCCTCCATCGAATGAGATTCTGATCAACTCAGGGATGAGCATCTCCTCTTTCGGGGAGGACAGGCTTCAGGAAATCTACGTCTGCGACCTCAACAGCGGGAAAGTTTACAAGCTATCGGGAACGGCAACGGCGTCCGTCGATTATCATATGATGAAGTCGTGGAATCTCATCTCGCTGCCTGTAGGCATCGCGGACAGCCGTAGGAGCATCTTGTTCCCATCGGCCGGTTCTCCGGCCTTCGAGTATGATCCTGCGACGGGATACAGAGTCCGCGATACGCTCGTGCCGGGTACCGGATATTGGCTGAAGTTCGGCGACACTGCGACGATCGGACTCCTGGGGACGCCCCGAAACGCGGATACGATCGATGTCGCTGCGGGATGGAACCTGATCGGATCGTTGTCACAATCGATTGCGACGGCTCAAGTGTCGTCCATCCCGGGCGGGATGGTGACATCGCGATTCTTCGGGTATCAGGGATCGTACACGGTGAGCAACACGATCGATCCGGGACACGGATACTGGGTGAAAGTGAACCAGACGGGGAAATTGATTCTCGTATCAGGGGCAGGAGGGGCGCAACCGGGCGCGATACGGATCGTGCCGACGATGGATCTTCCGCCGGGGCCGCCGTATGACGATCCCAGCTCGACAGGTAGCGGTGTACCAAATGAGTATTCCCTGGCACAAAACTATCCGAACCCCTTCAACCCGGCGACGACGATTCACTACACCCTGCCCCTGACGGGCTTCGTGACGCTGAAGGTTTATGATGTGCTCGGCGAGGAAGTCGCGACGCTCGTTCACGGGTTCCAGGAGTCAGGATACAAGTCGGCAACCTGGGACGCGACAAACTTCCCGAGCGGAATCTACGTTTATCGGCTGACTTCGGGAGGCTTTGCCGACACGAAGAAGATGATGGTGGTGAGATGACTACATCTGTCCGGAGTAATCCGATGAATGTGACTGCCTGCCGGATCCTGGCGTTACTCCTTTTCTCCGCCTCGCAACTCTTCGCTCAAAGCGTCTGGCTGGATGAGCTCGATTTGAGCGCGATGGAGATCGGCTGGGGAACTCCCAATTCAAGAAAATCCGTCGAGGGCCACACGCTGAGCGTCGGCGGCCGGAAATTCGACCGCGGTGTCGGAACCCACGCCGTGAGCACCTATCTATTGAACCTCGATGGGAAAGGAAAGAGATTCTCCGCATTGGTCGGCGTCGACGATGAGGTGGATACGAGCATTGCAAGCATTGATTTCTCCGTCCTCGGCGACGGAAAGGTGCTCTGGCAAAGCGGCGTGATGAAATGGCGCGATCCGCCGAAGATCGTGGAGATCGATGCGTCGAACATCAAACTGTTGGGATTGCTCGTGACCGATGCCGGGGACGGCATCGGCTGGGATCATGCAGACTGGTGCGATGCGAAGCTTGAGTTGGCGGAAGGCGCAGCGGCCGCAAGTCTCGTCGTAAAGCGAACGATCAAACCCTACGTGCTGACCCCGCCTGAGTCCGAGAGGCCCAGGATCAACGGCGCCAAAGTGTTCGGCGTCCGGCCCGGCAATCCGTTTCTCTATACGATCGCCGCAACGGGAAAACGGCCGATAACATTTGAAGCCCGGCGCCTGCCGGAAGGATTGCTGCTGAACCGGTCCACGGGACGGATCACCGGAACAATCAAGCGGCGAGGGGAATATAAAGTCACCCTCGCGGCCCGGAATAATCTGGGGAAAGCCGAGCGGGAGCTCAGGATTGTGGCCGGAGACCAGATCTGTCTTACGCCGCCGATGGGTTGGAACAGTTGGAACTGCTGGGCGTGCGCGGTCGACGACCAAAAGGTTCGCGCCTCAGCCGATGCGATGGCATCCTCGGGGCTCGCAAACCATGGGTGGAATTACATCAATATCGACGACTGCTGGGAGGTAAAGCCCGATGCGACCGACTCGACACTCAAGGGGGATCCGAGGGATAGCAAGGGGATGATCAATACGAACGCGAAATTTCCGGACATGAAAGCCCTCACGGCGTATGTTCACGGCAAAGGGCTGAAGCTCGGAATCTATTCCGGGCCGGGACCCTTAACCTGCGCGGGATTCACGGCCAGCTACCAGTTCGAGCAGCACGATGCGCAGCGCTATGCCGAATGGGGGATCGATTATCTGAAATACGACTGGTGTTCGTATTCACGGATCGCCCGGGACCGCAGCCTACCGGAGCTCAAGAAGCCGTATGAAGTCATGCACGCGGCGCTTGAGAAGGTTCCGCGCGACATCGTCTACAGTCTTTGCCAGTACGGAATGGGGAACGTGTGGGAGTGGGGCGCCGGCGTCGGCGGAAACTGCTGGCGGACCACCGGCGACATCACCGACGGGTGGTCGAGCATGTCCCGGATCGGGTTCGCACAGGCGGGACACGAGAAATTTGCGGGGCCAGGACACTGGAATGACCCCGACATGCTTGTCGTGGGGCTTGTCGGCTGGGGTCCCGACCTCCACCCTTCGCACCTTACGCCCGATGAGCAGTACACTCACATCAGCCTCTGGAGCCTGCTCGCCGCTCCGCTTCTGATAGGGTGCGACCTGGGCCGGCTGGACGAATTTACATTGAATCTTCTCACGAACGACGAAGTCATCGATATCAACCAGGACCCCCTCGGCAAACAGGCCTTCCGCCTCTCTTTTGAGAAGGGGAAAGAAATCTGGGCCAAAGAGATGGAGGACGGCTCACGGGCGGTAGGACTCTTCTTTACCGATGATCGTGAGAGGAAAACTCCTGCCGACTATTTCGACTGGTCGCCAGCAGAAAGGGCCGTAATCGGTTTCAACGGCGCCGATATCGGAATCACCGGCAAGTTCAGAGTCAGGGACGTCTGGCGCCAGAAGGAGTTGGGTGAGTTCGACGCGCACTTCGAGACCGAGGTACCCTATCATGGCGCCGTGCTCCTGAACGTGCGCGCGGCGGGGAAGGACGGCCGTTGAGCTCGACATCGGGCGCGAGCGTCCGCCGCACCCCGCGAACTCTGATCCGCAACAAGAGTTAAAGCTAGCGCCTCCCCGGCCGCGGGAGGGGGTGGAATTCCACCCGTACAAGCCCTCATCAGCAAGCTTACCGGTTTTTGCCCACCCGGAAGGAATGTTCGTTCAATGAAGCGTGAGCGCGTTCCAACCCTTCCCTTTCGAGAGGCGTCTTATCTGTGAGGAAGGTTCAAACAACGAGAGCATACAACTGTGGAGCTATTGTTGGGAGAACATAAGAAGATAGAGGCGCAGGATGCGGAATTTGTGGCCCGGGCCCAAGGAGGCGATCGACTAGCCTTCGAAGAACTGTATCGCGGCAACGTCGATCAGGTTTATGGGTTGTGCCTGAGACTCTCTGCCGACGTTTCCCTTGCGGAAGAACTGACCCAAAAGACGTTCATCCGCGCTTGGGAAAGGCTCAAGAGCTTCCGCGGAGAAAGCGCCTTCTCTTCCTGGCTGCATCGGATCGCGGTGAACATCGCCATATCCGATCGTCGATCCCAGGGGCGTTGGCTGGCACGGGTCGTGTATACCGACGACCTCGAACGCTTCGACGGTTCGAATGGAAGCGAATCGCCGGAGAGCAACGTTGATCTCGAACAAGCGGTTTTGTTGCTACCCGCCGGGGCGCGGACGATCCTCATCCTCCATGACCTCGAAGGGTACCGGCACGAAGAAATTGCCATCATGCTCGAGATTACACCCGGGACCTCCAAATCGCAGCTCCACAGGGCGCACCAACTACTGAAGGAGCGATTGCAACAATGAGCAAAACAGCGTATCACAACCAGCTTGACGATCACATCCTGGGAAATCTGACGCCTGCTGAAGAGAAGGAATTCGAAGAGCACCTGCGTCAATGCCGGTCCTGCCAGGA
>DASQAZ010000039.1:0-10145 GCA_035635475.1 Bacteroidota bacterium
CGGAATTGATTCACTCTGGATGACCTATTTTCCCCGCTCGGAACTTTCCTCCTTCATTCAGTCATTGTCGGGGCTTCAACGGCTTGAATTCATCCAACCGGATGATCGCAACATCGAAGAGGCCGCACAGCTCTCACCGAACGGAAATGGTGAAGCAGGCCTCATTCGGCTTGCCGTGAAGTATTCCTTCCAGGATTGGATGGTGCAGGAATGGAACGCGCAGTTTGGCGCTGAAACGGAACGGCTCCTTGAATGTCTCAATACGCCCGGTCGAGTAACATTGCGCGTGAACCTTGCGAAAACCGCGCGCGAGGAATGCCGTCTCCGGCTGCTTTCCGAGGGAATCGAAACCCACCCGACTCTTGTCTCGCCCGCCGGTCTGACGGCGCACAAACGATTCAACGCGCAGGCCTCCGAAACTTTCAAAGCGGGCTGGTTCGAACTGCAGGATGAGGGGAGTCAACTCCTTTCGTTGATCTGCGCGCCGCGCCCGGGGAGCGTCGTGATCGACGGCTGCGCGGGGGCCGGCGGAAAATCACTTCATCTTGCCGATTTACTAAAAGGCGAGGGAGAGGTCATTGCGATCGACATCGATCGATCGCGCCTCCGCGAACTCGAATCCCGCGCCCGGAGAGCCGGGGTTCGTATTATCAAACCGATTCTTCGTGAGAAAGTGGAGCCGGGACAGCTAGTGGGCGACCTCGTCCTTGTCGACGCGCCTTGCAGTGGCGTCGGCACGATCCGCCGAAACCCCGCGATCAAGTGGCGCGTGTCCGAGGCCTCCGTCAGCCAGCATGCCGACCATCAGCGGCGCCTGCTAGACTTCTACTGCGGATTCGTCAAGCCGGGCGGCACGATGGTGTACGCGACTTGTTCGTTATTGAAAGAGGAAAATGACGAGGTCGTCCGTTCATTCCTCGAGTCTCATCCGGAATTCCGCGTCAAAAAGATGGAGGAAGGTGTTTGCCCGCCGTCCATGGTAACATCGGAGGGTTATCTCAGAGTACTGCCATACCACGCCGATACGGATGGTTTTTTCGCGGCAAGAATGCATCGGGCGGATTTTGCTTCTCGCGGAGCTATATCGTAGATTGCACTGCACTCCTAAAGGGAAATTCTCCATGAAGATGTTCCGTATACTCCTCGCTCTGGGATTGTTGTTTGCTGCTTGCTCGCGAAAGACGGATGTCGAGCTTTTCAATGAAGGAAAAGAGGCCCAGGAGCGGGGAAACTTCCAGCTCGCGGTCGAGCGCTTTGAAGAAATCGTGACTCGTTTCGAGAAAAATGCATATGCCGAGAGCGCTTTGTACCGCACCGGACTGATTTATAATAACGACCTGCACAACATTCCAAAGGCGGCTGCCGCTTACCGCAAGTTTTACGATCTCTACCCCCAGAACAACCAGGCGCCGACGGCGTTGTTTCTGGCGGGATTTCTGCTCAACAACGAGCTGCACATGATCGACAGCGCAAGGCGCGTCTATGAAATATTTCTGGAGAAATATCCGGGCCATGAACTCGCGACCTCTGCGAGGTTTGAGCTCGAGACGCTGGGGAAAGATCCGTCCTCGCTCTTGAGAATCGATACTGTTGCGGCGGGCGACGCCGGCTCCCCGGCCCCCGCACGCAAGTCTATCCCCGAGCGGCGATCCAAGCGGAAGGCCTCGCATTGATCGAAACCCGTCAGGAATACAAGAAGTATCTCCAGCCCGACGTCGTCGCGCGGCTCGCGAACATGGAACTCGTGGCGCGCCTGGTCGTCGAGGGATTCATCACCGGCCTGCATAAGAGTCCGTATCACGGCTTCAGCGTCGAATTCGCCGAGCACCGGCAGTATATGCCGGGAGATGAGATCAAGCATCTCGACTGGAAGATTTACGGAAAGACCGATCGTTACTACATCAAACAGTTCGAAGAGGAGACGAATCTAAAATCATACATCATCCTCGACGCGAGCCGCTCGATGTCCTACTCATCGGACGGACGCATGTCGAAGCTCGAATATGCGTCGTACATCACGGCGGCGCTTGCGCAACTGATGGTCCAACAGCGGGACGCGGTGGGATTCACGATCTACGACGAAAAGGTGCGCACCTACATGCCCCCGCACGCCACGAAGTCGTACCTGAAGGAGATCCTCCGTCACCTCGAAAACCTCGAGGCGAGCAACAGGACCGGCACAGCCGAGTCTTTGCACGTGATCGCCGAGCGCATCAAGAGGCGCGGACTGGTTATTATCCTCAGCGATTTATTCGATCGGCCCGCGGAAGTCATGAGCGCCCTTCGACACTTTCGACACAAGAAAAACGAAGTGATCGTCATGCAGATTCTCGATCCGATGGAGCGGAGCTTTGCTTTCGGCCGGGACGCAGTTTTCAAAGACCTTGAAACATCCGAGGAGCTTATGACCCAGCCGTTCCACATTCAAAAGGCCTATCAGGAGGAAATGAGGCGGTTCCTCGACACCTACAAGAAGGACTGCCGGGAAAATAACATCGACTACATCCTCCTGGACACATCGACCCCATTCGACGTCGCGCTGTTCGAGTATTTGCACAAGAGGCAGAGAATCGGCTGATCCGGAATTCGAATTGAGTTCGACCCATCCCCCAGACGGGATGGCAAACACCGATTGTCCAACTATGAGGAGGATGTCATGCCCAGACAAAGCGTTATCCTTGTCGCCTTTTTCATTGCTTCCAGCCTGTTGAGCTGCCGCGGTCCCGAAGGACCTGTCGGTCCGCCGGGCGCGCCGGGCGGATCGCTTACGGATCCGACGATCCAGCCGAGAGTTATCTATACTTTTCCACCGGCCAACACCGTAGGGCCCTATGAATACTTCTCGGAGCAATACAACCAGGTTCAATTCCGGTTCAACAAGATCATGGACAGGACTTCGATCCATGACGCGCTTACGCTATCATCGCCCCATACGAGAGCCAAATTCGATACGAGCACTGTATTTTCTCTCGGAGATGATCTCTGGATCGCCTACCCGGTCGATTCGCCCCGGTTTTCCTATAATTTTCACTGGCGCATCGCAGAGACTTATACGTTGGCCATCTCTTCCACGGCGAAAGATGTGAACGGAAACACCCTGAATCCTCCTTTCTCGATGACCTTCGAACCGGAGCCGAAATTTCGCGTTGTGAATGTATACCCTCGTCCGGGTCTATCCGATGTCGATATTGGCTCGTCGATCAGAATTCTATTCAATAACTCCGTGGACACATCGACATTCTCCAGGATTCATATTACCCCCCCGATTCCCGGACGGTGGATTTATGGCTATGGATACTACTACTACCCGGATTCCGCCTCCGTCTATTTCTCCGGGCTGCCGCTCGGTATTAATACGACCTACACCATCCGCATCGATGCCTCGGCCCGGGATGTCGATGGCCACACACTGGCTCAAGAGTTTGGTTCATCCTTTACTACGGTGGCATTCCGGGTCTGGAACACCTCTCCGGCGAACGGTCGCACGGGCGTCTCCCCGGCCGACGGGATAACCGCTAATTTCACCGCTCCGATCGACACTGGAACCATGCGTTCCGCTTTTTCAATCAGTCCGAGCATTCCGGGTATTCTTAGCCCGTGGTATAGCGGGTTTTTCTTCAATGCGATTCCTCAGTTGGCATCCGAGATGACCTACACCGTCACCATCGGCACCTCGCTCCGGTCGTCTGACGGCGCGAGTCTTGCTTCGCCATATCAATTCTCCTTCACCACTGCGCCCTTCTTGGTGAGGCGGACAGATCCCTCCGATGGGCAGACAGGAACGGGCCGGAGCTACCCTATCTATGTCTTCTGCAATGCTTTTATTGACTCAAGCACGATCAGATCTTCTTTTTCAATCAAGGATTCCACGGGAGCGGCTGTGGGAGGGACAATAATATTCTACGGGAACTCGTATACCTTTTTCCAGTTCTTTCCCGCTACGTTCCTGGCACCAAACGCCTGGTACACCGGAAGGGTTGCTACAAGTCTCCGGGCATTGGGTGGGAGCCCCCTGAAATCTGAGTACGTGTTTTCGTTCAAGACCGGGATTTAGACGCTCACCGCGATTGCTTGCATTTCTTCCCCGCATTTAATAACTTGTAACAACACGATACGGGCGATTCCGATTACATCGGGATCGCCTGCTTCGTTCTAACACTGATTCTCCCAGTTTCCTCTCTTTACTATCGGCTGCGTGGAACAGGATAAGCTCATCGTCAAGGGCGCGCGCGTCCACAACCTGAAGAATATCGACGTGGAAATTCCGCGCGATAAGCTCGTGGTGATTACCGGCCTTTCGGGGTCGGGCAAGTCGAGCCTGGCTTTCGATACGATCTACGCGGAAGGGCAGCGAAGGTACGTGGAAAGCCTTTCTTCTTATGCACGCCAGTTTCTGGGCCTCATGGAACGTCCGGATGTCGACTACATCGAGGGGCTGAGTCCCGCGATTTCGATCGAGCAGAAAACGGTTTCGCACAACCCGCGCTCGACCGTGGGCACGGTGACGGAAATCTACGACTACCTCCGCCTTCTCTTTGCCAGGGTGGGCGTGCAGCACTGTTATAACTGCGACCGCATCGTCCAGAAACAGCCGGTCGACCAGATTATCGACGCGATTATGGCGTACCCGAAAGGGACAAAAATCCAGATTCTCGCGCCGGTGATCCGGGGAAGGAAAGGGCACTACCGGGAGCTGTTCGAAGAAATCGTCCGGGATGGCTACCTGCGCGTGCGCGTCGACGGCGCTGTAAGGGAAATAGGAAAAGCCATGCAGATCGACCGGTACAAAGTTCACGATATCGAGATCGTCGTCGATCGGCTCGCCGTCCGGCCGGACATGCGATCGCGCGTCGCCGAATCGGTCGAGCGCGGACTGCAGATGGGCTCGGGGATCGTCATCGTAAACCGCGACGACGGTAAGGCCTCGCCGGGCAGCCGGGAGGGAGGTATCGCCGGAGACCAGTTGTACAGCCAGCGCCTCGCCTGTCTCTATTGCGGGATCAGTTACGACGACCCTGCGCCGAACGCCTTCTCATTCAATTCCCCCTACGGCTGGTGCCCGACCTGCAGCGGCCTGGGCGAGACGAGGGAATTCGACATCCGGCTGATTATCCCCGACGATTCACTCAGCATCAGCGAGGAGGGTTTGGCCCCGCTCGGAAAGCCGCGCGATACGTGGCTGTGGACGCAGGTGAGGGCAGTCGCAAAAAAATATGAGATCGATTTGGACGAGCCTGTTAAAAAAATCCCGAAAAAACTTCGCGACATCCTTCTCTACGGCGCCGGGACCGAAAAATTCGACATGCCCTATACGTACTCGAGCGGCCGGACGGTGCTCTACAAGCAGCGGTACGGGGGACTCATTGCAGTGCTAAAGCAGTATCTCAACGAGACCACGTCGGAGGGAATCCGGGGGTGGGTCGAGTCCTTCATGAACACGAAACCGTGCCAGGAATGCGGGGGAGGGCGCCTCAGGAAGGAAAGCCTCGCGGTGAAGCTCACCGACGTAAAAACGAAGGAGAAAGTCAATATTCATGATGTAGTCGGCCTTTCGATAAAAGACGCCTTCGATTTTTTCTCGTCTCTTTCACTGGGCGAGCGCCAGCTTCTCATCGCTCACCAGGTCCTCAAGGAAATCACGCAGCGGCTTCGCTTTCTGCTGAATGTCGGCCTTGATTACCTGACCATTGACCGCTCGGCCCGGACGCTTTCGGGCGGCGAGGGGCAGAGGATCAGGCTTGCCACGCAGATCGGCTCCCAGCTTGTGGGGGTGCTATATATACTCGACGAGCCGAGCATCGGGTTGCACCAGCGGGACAACATCAAGCTGATCTCAAGTTTGAAGGAGCTTCGCGACCTGGGCAATACCGTTATCGTCGTCGAGCACGACAAGGAGATGATTCAGCGCGCAGACTACGTCGTCGACCTGGGCCCGGGAGCCGGCGAGCACGGCGGCAACGTCGTGACCGCGGGGAGCCCCGATCGCCTGAAACTCCGCAATGAGCGACTTGCTCAGCGGAGCGGAAACTCCGGCACGACGACCTCGCCGGGAAACGGCCACGACGGTTTGTCTTACACCGCGCTCTACCTGCTGGGAAAGCGGAAGATCGACGTGCCCACGCTCCGCAGGAAAGGCAACGGAAAATTTCTCGCGGTCAGGGGCGCGAGCGGCAATAACCTTAAAGCCGTCGACCTCAAGATTCCGCTCGGCACATTCGTCGCGGTCACGGGAGTCAGCGGTTCAGGAAAATCCAGCCTCATCACCGAGACTCTGTACCGCATTCTGTCGCGCAAATTCTATAAGTCCAAGGATGTGCCGCTGCCCTATAAATCGATCGGCGGGCTCGAACACCTCGACAAGGTGATCGAGATCGACCAGTCTCCGATCGGGCGCACCCCGCGCTCGAACCCTGCGACGTACACCGGGCTCTTCACGCTCATCCGGGACCTCTATACGCAACTTCCGGAAGCGAAGATGCGGGGGTACAAGGTCGGGCGGTTCAGCTTCAATGTCAAAGGGGGGAGATGCGATGAGTGCGAAGGGGACGGGGTCCGTAAGATTGAAATGAACTTCCTGCCCGACGTCTACGTGCTGTGCGAGGTTTGCAAGGGAAAACGCTATAACAGGGAGACCCTCGACATTCTTTATAAAGGGAAGTCGATATCGGATGTCCTCGAGATGACCGTGGAGGAGGCGGTCGGATTCTTCAGCGAGATTCCGCGCCTCCAGAGGAAACTCCGGACCCTCCATGACGTGGGGTTGGGTTACATCCGGTTGGGACAGCAGGCGACCACGCTGTCCGGAGGCGAAGCGCAGCGGGTAAAGCTCTCGACCGAGCTCTCGAAGGTTGGAACGGGTGCGACGCTCTACATCCTCGATGAGCCCACCACAGGACTCCACTTCGAAGATATCCGGATGCTGCTCTCCGTTCTCTCCAAGCTGGTGGATAAGGGGAACACCGTCGTGGTCATCGAGCACAACATGGAGGTGATTAAGACAAGCGACTGGATCATCGATCTCGGTCCCGAGGGCGGTGAGGCAGGTGGAACGATCGTTGCCGAGGGAACGCCCGAACAGGTAGCCCGAATGGACGCATCATACACGGCGGAATTCCTCAGAAAGGAACTGGGCGATTGACTTTCCGGCGCGGAAGGGTTATATTAATCCCTATGAAACACATGATTTTCTTCCAGAGAGCGCGTGGGACAGAATGCCGCTGAAAAAGACTATCCTGTTCATCGAGGACGAGGAAGAGCTGCTCGGCACGGTGGGGACCTTGCTCCGCGAAACCGGTTATGATGTTATCAGCGTGCTCGGCGCCGAGGATGCCCTCGAGAAGCTGAAGGAGGGAACGCCCGACCTGATCCTTGCCGACATCAAGCTGCCTGGGATCGACGGGTTCGATTTCTTCAAGCGGGTGCGCGCCGACGAGAGCTTGAAGCGGATCCCGTTCGTCTTCTTAACCGCGTACAACGACCTGAAAGCGTCCGTCGAAGCCAAAAAGCAGGGCGCCCAGGAGTATATAACCAAACCCTTTGACGTCGAATTTTTGCTGGCTCGTATCAAACAACTCCTTCCTCCGCGTTAAACTCATTCGGACTGATTTTATCGATTCTTCCGGCGTCGAACACCCCCGCAATTTACCTTTTTCGGGCAGTCTCCGTCTCGTCCCGGCTTCATCGAGCTCTTCCGGTAGTTTTGAACAGGTAATATAAGCCCGATCGCGCGATTTGCCAGGGTTTTCAGCCGATCGGCGGGTAGGGTTGAGGTCGCGGCGCGGAGCGTGCCACGGGAATGCGAGCCGGGTGATTGCTGTCACCGCTTTCGAACGGGCTGTGGTCTATCTTGAGGATACAATGATGATCGATGAAGGGGGTAGTTCAATCGTGATGGAGAAGGAAAGCAACGTGATGAAGTTTCTTAAGTGGGCGGGCCTCGTGGCCCTGGTCTCGCTGCCTCTCGTCGTCTTTCTGAAGAAGAGGAAGCCCGAGATCTCCGATCCGGCCGGGGAGGATGATTCGAACATCTTCGCCTCCGAACTGGAAGAGTAAAAGGCTCGAGTTCCCACCGCCTCCCGAACCGCTTCCGGGCTCGGGATCAGAAATTAATCAGATTCTTGGGCTCTTCGTTTTCGCGCCAGCGCCAGCTCGTGTGCTTCTGGCATTTTCCCGGCGGGTACTTCTTGTTGAACACCTCCGCGGTCCGTTCCGGACAATACTCCGTGGCTACTTTCTTTGTGTCGGTGCAGATGGTGTCGACCTCAATCCCCTCCGGTTGAACGAACTCGGAGGGAGCGAGCGCGATGGAGCGATCCTCATAGACGTATTTCATGAACCGCCCCCAGATGGGCGCCGCGGCGTGCCCACCCTGGCCGTCGCCGGTCGTGAAATGAACCGACTTATTGTCGAATCCAACCCACACTCCCGCCGTTAGCTGCGGCGTGAACCCGATGAACCAGGCGTCGGCAAATTCCTGCGTCGTTCCGGTCTTTCCGGCCGCTGGCCCGCCAAAATAGTTTCGAACGCGGGTCCCGGTTCCCCCGTTCACATTGTCTTTCAGCATGCTTGTCATAAGGTACGCGGTTTCGGGGCTCAAGACCTCCCGCTTGTTCGAATGATTCTCCTCGATGACGTTTCCGTCCTTGTCTTCGATCTTGAGAATTGAATTCGGCTCGACATACACTCCCTCGTTCGGAAAGACCCCGTAGGCGGCCGTGATCTCGAGCGGCTGCACTTCGCCGGTTCCGATCGCGAGCGATTCGTAGGGGGGCAATTCGGTTTTGATACCCATCCGGTGGGCGTACTCGATCACCTGCTTGACGGGGGCGATTTCCATGATGGCGCGGATCGCGACGAGGTTGATCGAAAACTTGATGCCTTCCCGCAACGTGCTCTTGCCGCCGAATTGATGATCGAAGTTCTCGGGCGCCCACCGTGTGCCGTCCGGCATCAGGATCGTCACCGGCTGGTTGAGCAGCTCGAAGCAGGGAGGGTACCCGTTATCGACAGCGACCGTGTAGACGAACGGCTTGAAGGCCGAACCCGGCTGCCGGCGGATCTGGGTCACGTGATTCAATCCGTACTTGAAACCCCTGGAGTTCGCGCCCCCGACCATCGCGACGATATTTCCGTTGTGGTGGTCGATCGCTACGAAACCCACCTCGATCCGCTGGGCTTCCTTCTGGACCGAATCCATGAACGCCCGGTTCTTTCTGAGCGCGCGCGCGATGCTGTCGCGCCGTTCCGGATCGGCGTCCCGGTACTGGTCCGAGGTACGGATTGCGTTCGTAATTGCCTGGGCCAGCTCATCTTTGTGGGTCTTCCAATCCCACTGTTTTTCGAACGCGGGCTGGTATTCGGCCAGGTGTTCCCGGACGGCGCGGTTTGCGGCACGCTGCATGCGGCTGTCGAGCGTCGTGTAGACGGACAGTCCGTCCCGATAGATGTCGAATCCGTATCTGTCGGCTTTCTGCAGGAGCTGCTGCCGTATCCATTCGACGAAGTGGGGGGCCAGGCCGCCCCTCAACTCTTCATCGAACGGCCGGAAGTCGATCTCATCATCCCGTGCCTCCTGCTCCTTTTCCTTCGTCAGGTAATCGTACTTCACCATCTGGGCGAGCACCGTGTTCCGCCGGTCGATGCACCGCTGAAGGTGCCGCACCGGATCGAAAGTCCCGGGACCCTTGAGCATGCCGACCAGAAGGGCGCTTTCGGCGAGCGAGAGATCGGGCGGATTTTTTGCAAAATAAATCTGCGACGCGGACGCGATCCCGTATGCGCTCCTCCCGAAGTATGCGACGCTGAGGTACATCTCCAGAATTTCCTGCTTCGTATAATTTCGCTCTATCTGGATCGCCGTGATGAACTCCCGGATTTTCCGGGTAAACTTTCCGAAGATCGTTTCGTTCGGGTCCTTCAGATCGTAAAGATTGCGGGCGAGCTGCTGGGTGATCGTGCTCGCGCCTTCGCGAAGGCGGAGCGTGAAAAGGTTTTTTATCATGGCACGGGCGAATCGGGGCAGATCGACTCCCCAGTGGTCGTAGAAGTTCTTGTCTTCGGTGGCGATCAGTGCGTCGATCAATTCCCTGGGCAATTGTTTATACTCAACCCGGATGCGGTTCTTGATGTAGAATTGGTCGAGGATT
>DASQAZ010000040.1:0-8824 GCA_035635475.1 Bacteroidota bacterium
TATAGAGAAGGAGTGAAGAGATTATGGTGCAGGCGATCGAATTCATAGGCCTCGGACTTATTGTCGGCGTCCTGGCGGGAATGCTCGGCATCGGCGGCGCGATCTTCGTCATTCCGGCCCTCGTCTATATCTTCGGATTTAATCAACATACGGCGCAGGGAACCACGCTGGCCATGCTCGTACCTCCCATCGGGATCCTGGCAGCATGGACATATTACAAAGCCGGCAACGTTAACCTCCAGGTCGCAGGATTACTCTGCATCGGTTTTATCGTGGGGGGATACATGGGCGGCAAGTTTGCGAATCAAATTCCGGACGAAGCGCTTCGAAAAATATTCGGATTTGCGCTTCTGGTGATTTCAGCGAAAATGATCTTTGGAAAATAAACACAGCTAGTCTGAACACAAACAGTGTTAAGACTTGAAGCATAGAATGGACAAGAAAACGGCGATCACGAAATCGATGAATGTTCTATAATGTTCAGTTCCATCAAGAAAATACATTTTGTCGGCATAGGCGGCATCGGAATGAGCGGCATCGCCGAGATTCTGCTCAACGAAGGATTTAAAGTCAGCGGTTCCGATAAATCGCTCGGCGAAGTAACCGAGCGGCTGAAGGCTCTCGGGGCGGAGATCATGGAAGGGCACCGCGCACGAAATGTCGGGCGCGATGTCGACGCCCTTGTCTACTCGTCGGCGGTTGGGCCGGACAATCCGGAGCTCGTCGAGGCGGTGGAGCGGAAGATTCCGATTATCCGGAGAGCGGAAATGCTCGCCGAAGTCATGCGGCTGAAATACGGCATCGGTATCGCCGGCACGCACGGGAAGACGACAACAACCTCGATGGTCAGCCTGGTCCTGATGGAAGGAGGCCTCGATCCGACGGTCATTGTGGGCGGGAAGCTCAGCGGTCTCGGCGGGACCAATGCGCGGCTCGGTCACGGCGAATTTATCGTCGTGGAGGCCGATGAGTTTGACCGGTCGTTTCTCTCGATTACCCCGACCGTGGCCGTGCTTACGACGCTTGAAACGGATCACCTCGACACGTATCGCGACCTCGATGACATCAAGGGCGCGTTTATCCAGTTTGCCAATAAGGTCCCGTTCTACGGTTTCATCGTGCTCTGTCTCGATGAGCCTGCGCTGCAGGACATTATGCCGGGATTGACCAGGAAAAAAATCATCACCTATGGCATGAATCCCCAGGCCGACATCCAGGCATCGGACATGCGCTTCAAGGATGACAACTCAACCTTTATGGTTATTAAGGCAAACAGGGAGCTGGGTAAGATCTCCCTCCAAATTCCAGGCAAGCATAACATCCAGAACGCGCTTGCCGCAATTGCGGTCGGTCTCGAGCTGGGGATCCCGTTCTCTCGCGTAAAATCAGGGATAGAAAAATTTGCCGGCGTCTACCGGCGGTGGGAGAAGAAGGGTGAGGCGAACGGAATCGCAGTGTATGACGACTACGCGCACCATCCGACGGAGTGCAGAGCGACTCTCCTCGGTGTGAAGGGGGGCTGGCGAAGACGCGTGGTTTGTGTTTTCCAGCCGCATCTTTACTCCCGCACAAGGGATTTTTGCGAGGAGTTCGCCAAGGCGTTCCTGCTGGCCGACGTGCTCGTGGTGACGGACGTCTATCCCGCACGCGAAGAGCCGATTCAGGGCGTGACCGGCGAGCTGATCGTCAACGCTGCGAAACAGTACGGCCACAAGGATGTGCACTATGTCGCCGACAAGAAAATGGTGCCCGGAGCCCTGGCGAAGATTACGCAGGCGAACGACATCGTGATTACAATGGGCGCCGGAGACATCTGGAAATACGGCGAGGAATTCCTGAACCAATTGAAAACGAAAAAGGCGTCGTGATCAATCTTGACGAAATACGGAATCACTTCCGCGGCCGCATCAAGCTTGGCGAGCCGATGAGCAGGTACACCTCGTTCCGGATCGGAGGTCCGGCGGATTACTACCTCGAGCCGGCCGGCGCGTCCGACGTTGCGGTCATCGTGCCCTTCCTGCGGAAAGAAAACATCCCTTTCATCATCATCGGGAAGGGGAGCAATATGCTGGTCAGCGACAAGGGGATCCGCGGAGCAGTGCTGAATTTCGAGCACGGCCTCAACGGCATGCGCACGGAAAATGATCTTGTCTTTGTCGAATCGGGCGTTACCATCGCCAGGTTTGTCGATTTCTGCGTCCAGCGGGGGTTCCAGGGAGTTGAAATGCTGCCGGGAATCCCGGGGACTGTGGGGGGCGCGATCATGATGAATGCCGGGGCCTACGGGGGCGAGATCTCGGATTATCTCGTCTCGGTCAGCGTGTTGAGAGATGACAAGGTGGTCAGCGTTCCGAAGGCCGAGAGCGGTTTCGCATATCGCCGGTCGGGATTCGGGGATGACGTCATTCTGGGGGCTTCCTTCAAACTCCCGGCGGGCGACAAGGCCGAGGTCATGAGGAAGAGGCGGGAGCTTCTCATGAAACGGAACCGCGCGCAACCGGTGAATTTTCCCAATTCGGGCAGCATGTTCAAGAATCCACCCGACAACTTCGCCGCCAAGCTGATCGAAGACGCGGGCTTGAAGGGAACGCGCCGGGGGGAAGCCCAGATTTCGGAACGGCACGCGAACTTCATCGTCAACCTTGGCGGCGCGACTGCCGACGACGTGCTGGAGCTGATCGAGCTGGCGCGCCGGACTGTCCACGATAAATTTCGTATCAATCTCGAGCTGGAAGTCAAGCTGGTCGGGTTTTCCAATGACGTACTCCGGGAAGTCTACCCATGATCCAGCCGGAGGAGCAAACGGATATGGCGTTCCATGAGCGAGTCCGAAGACAGTGGTCTCTTTTGATACCGCTGGTGGTGACGCTGATTGCGGTCTTTATCTTTTCAGTCCAATGGAAGCGGTCATTGAAAGTTCGTCATATCGAGGTTGAAGGATTGCGCGCCCTCGCGGCCCAGGAAATCGTCGCCGCCTCCGGTGTAAGGATGAATTCTTCCCTGCAGGAGACCGATCTGGCGGGCGTCCAGCGCCAGATCATGACTGAGCCGTTCGTGAAGTCGGTGAATGTCAGCCGGCACTATCCCGACGCGCTGCGGATTTCGATTCTTGAGCGGGAGCCGATCGCTTCCGTCAGCGGCGGGCAGATGTGGTATGTGGATGCGGCAGGAGTCATCCTTCCTTTCAGACAATCGGCATTAAATCTGCCGATCATCAGCGGGATCGTCGGGCTCCAGAATTCGCGGGCCGGAGACGTGGTGACGAACAGGGAAATCTCCGAGGCGGTCGAAGTGCTGGCCAGGGCGCGGTCGATCGATTCCAGCCTGTACCACTTCATCTCGGAAGTCAACATGAATCACGGCGGAGACATCACTCTCTTCTCCGTCGACGCCGGGGCTCCCATCATCCTGGGACGCGGCGGCGTGGCAAAGAAACTGTACCTGCTTCAGTCGTTCTGGAGCAATGTTGTGAGAACCCGCGGGGTGGAAGAGCTTCAATCAATAGATCTTCGCTACGACGATCAGGTCGTAGTCCGGTGGGTTCAACAGGCTGACAAACCGCCTTCAAGGGTTTCCCTATAGAGCGAATTATGGAAAGGAATTGGTGAATGGATAACGAGATTATCGTCGGTTTGGATATCGGAACTACCAAGGTATGCAGCGTCGTCGCTTCGGCCGACGAGGGAGGGCGCTTCAACGTTCTCGGCGTGGGCAGGAGCCCTTCCGACGGGCTGACTCGCGGCGTCGTGACGAACATCGACAAGACCGTGCGGTCGATTCAGAGCGCGGTTGCGGAGGCGGAATCCCGGTCGGGGATCAAGATTCAGTCGGTGATCGTCGGCATCGCGGGCGATCACATCCAGAGCTTTCAAAGCCGCGGCGTCATCGCAATCAGCCGAGTGGAGAATGAAATTACCCAGGCGGATGTGCACCGGCTGATCGAGGACACGAAGCGTGTTGCACTGCCGTCCGACCGGAGAATCATTCACGTGATTCCCCAGGAATTCATCATCGACGGCCAGGACGGGGTGTGCGATCCGGTCGGAATGTCCGGCGTGCGGCTGGAGGCGAACGTGCATATCATCACGGGCCTGGTAACCGCGGCCCAGAACATATACAAGTGCGTGCAGCGCGCGGGCCTCCACATTCGCGATATGGTGCTCGAACCGCTCGCATCCAGCTATGCAGTCCTCGAAGAGGAAGAGCAGGAAGTAGGAATCGCCCTGCTTGACGTCGGCGGGGGAACGACGGACCTGGCGGTCTTCGAAGACCGGACGATCCGGCACACCGCGGTGATCCCGGTAGCCGGAAATCAGGTCACGAACGATATCCGCAAGGGGCTGGGGGTTCTCACCGAACAGGCCGAAAAGTTGAAATGCCATTACGGATTTGCCTGCGCCGCAAGCGTCATCGATGACGAACCGATCACCATACCCGGCATCGGCGGTCGCCCGCCGCTGGAGATCGACAAACGGCTGCTGGCGCAGATCATCCAGCCGAGAATGGAGGAGATCTTCGAAATCGCGGCAATGGAGATCAAACGCTCGGGTTATTCCCGGCATCTGGCTGCCGGGGTTGTATTGACCGGCGGCGGCGCGCTTATAAAAGGCGCGGCGGAGCTCGCGCGCGATGTGCTCGGCATGCCGGTGAAGATCGGCATTCCCGGCGGGTTCAAAGCGGGTCTCGTCCGCGAGATCGAAAATCCCATCTATGCGACGTGCGTTGGACTCGTCCTCCACGGGCTCCGGAATAAGGAGACAACTCCGCTGCACTTCGGCAACGGGCACAATGGAAACAGCTCGATCAAAAAGATTCTGGTGAAAATGAAGAGCTGGTTCGACGAACTTTGAAATCAAAAGCATACACTACAATCAACGCACACTCACTTATATAAGGAGATACGATAGTGATAGAACTCGATGCTTTCTTCGACCACGGCGCGAAAATTCGTGTGGTGGGGGTTGGGGGTGGAGGAGGGAATGCGATCAACAGCATGATCGAAAAACGATTGCAGGGAGTCGACTTCTTTGCAATTAACTGCGACATGCAATCGCTCGACCGAAACAAGGCTCCCAACAAGATCCAGATCGGAAAAAATCTCACGCGCGGTCTCGGCGCGGGAGCCGATCCTTCAATCGGCCAGCGCGCCGTTGAGGAGGACCGGGATGAGATCACCCGCGCGATCACCGGCAGCGACATGGTATTCGTGACCGCAGGGATGGGAGGCGGCACCGGCACCGGCGGAGGGCCGATCGTCGCAAACATTGCGAAGAGCGTCGGCGCGCTGGTGGTCGGCATCGTCACCAGGCCGTTCACCTGCGAGGGGAAGAAACGGATGAGTCAGGCGGATGGTGGAATCGAAGAGATGAAGAAGCAGGTCGACACGTTGATCGTCATACCGAACCAGAAGCTGCTTTCCATTGTGGAACGAAACACGCCACTTCAGGAAGCGTTCGACAGGGCGAATGACGTGCTCTATAACGCAACGCGGGGAATTTCCGAGCTGATTACGACTCCCGGACTGATCAATGTCGATTTCGCCGATGTTCGAACCATCATGCGCGAAATGGGCGATGCATTGATGGGATCGGGCGTTGCGACCGGCGAGAACCGCGCGATCGAGGCGGCACATGCGGCCATCTCGAGCCCGCTGCTCGAAGGCGTCTCCATTTCCGGAGCGCTCGGAATCCTGGTAAACGTCACCGGCGGACCGACCATGTCGCTTGTTGAAGTCGATGAGGCGGTCAGCGTGATCCATGAGGCGGGGGGAGAAGAAGCCAACGTCATCATGGGTGCGGTGATCGACGAGAATCTCGGAGACGAGATGATGGTCACCGTCATCGCGTCGGGGTTTAACAAGCGAGGCGCCGGCGGCGTTCGTATCCCGAGACAAACGGCGAAAGTGATCGAGCGCATCCCGGTGGGATTGCAGGATCTCCAGCGGCTCGAAGAGCCTGCGTTCATCCGCAAGGGTATCGACATCACCGTGCACCCGTTCAAGTCGGATGATCTCGACGAACGGAAACCCGACCTCAGTCCCGATTCGGAGAAGCCCGCGTTTCTCCGGAAGATAATGGACTGACGATCGCTCGCCTGCCGAGTCGTCAGTGGACGAGACCTCGATCGACAGGTCTTAGTCTGAAGACTCCTCGGCTGACGGGTCGTGATCTGCCAAGTCCCGCCGCCGGCGGAAGGCGGCGCGATGAGCACTCTGTGGCGTAGTGTCCCGGAGTTTCCGCAGCGACAACATACTATCGTGCACTCCTTAACGGTAGCGCGCCGCTCCGCCAAAAGGCGCGGCGCGCCCATGCCGTGCAAATCCTCGGAAATTGCGAGGCCCTACTCACCCCTGTGGCCGCATCCCAAAAGGCCTCGAATCGATTTTCCATT
Source organism: Bacteroidota bacterium (assembly GCA_035635475.1). GTDB lineage: Bacteria > Bacteroidota > Ignavibacteria > UBA10030 > SZUA-254 > VBOC01. The sequence goes on from DASQAZ010000040.1 coordinate 6,391, forward strand.
TGAGGCAACGAATCAGTTTTCAACCCCCTTCGGTTACCTTTATCACAGGGCAACTCGGAGTCAATTCGGCCTGTTGCATCTGGACACGCCAATTAATAGATTATTATTGTATGAGATTCCCCCTCTTATTGGCCACTGTTCTCATATTTCTGGCCGCTGACCGCGAATTCGCTCAATCTCCGAAGACGAGCAGCTCGTTCAAGATCGCCCGCCTCAAGTACGCCGGAGGCGGCGATTGGTATAACGATCCCAACGAGGAAACCAATCTCCTGAAATTTGTGCGACAGCATACCCTCGTCGATGTCGATCCCGTGTACGAGTTTGTCGAGATCTCAAGCGACAAGTTCTTCACCTATCCGTTCATCTTCATGACCGGGCACGGAAACATGACCTTTACCGACCTGGAGATCAAACGGCTGAGAACGTACGTGGAAAACGGGGGATTTATTTACGCGGACGACGACTACGGCATGGATAAGCCGTTCCGCCGCGAGATAAAAAAGCTCTTTCCCGGACAGGAACTTGTCGAGCTTCCCTATTCATACGGGTTGTATCACTGCCAGTATGAATTTCCTCACGGTCCGCCCAAGACGCATGAGCACGACGGAAAACCCGCGCAGGGATTCGGCTTCTTTCATAACGGGCGGCTGGTCCTCTATTATACATACGAATCCAACCCGAGCGACGGTTGGAACGACGAGGAGGTTCATGGAGATCCGCCCGATAAGCGCGAGGAAGCCCTTCGATTCGGAACGAATGTCGTGACATGGGCGTTAACCCATTAAGCCCTAACATGGAACCCAGCCACACCTCAAAGTTCTATTCCGACATCCTCCGGCGCATCGGGTCGGTGCGGAAAAAGGAAAATCGCCTATCGCTCGTTTACGGAGTACTGGCGGCGTTCATGCTGTCCGCGATGTTCCTCCTTACCGCAGTCGTTCTCGAGGAACTTCTGGCATTCGGCATCGTCGGCCGGACCATCCTTTTCGTGATTGCGGCAATCGGGATTCTGGGATCGATCGCGTGGTTCGTCGGGCGACCGCTCCTGCGTGCTGCGGGGATCCTCAAGTCTGCCGATAACGCATCCCTTGCCCTGACGGTCGGAAAATACTTTCCGGAGATTCACGACCGCCTGCTCGATGCGATTCAAATATATGAGCAGCGCGAAGCCCTGAAATCGAACTACTCCGTTGACCTGATCGATGCATCCTTCTCAGATTTGTACGGGCAAATTGAGCCGCTCCGTTTCAGCGATGCCGTGAATGATTTCGGTGTCCGAAAGATGGGAAAGATTGCGGTTTTCGCGTTCGGTGTCTTCCTTCTCACTGTAGTTGTTTCGCCATCGGGTTTCCTGGGGTCGCTCTATCGCGTCGTCCATTACGACGTTTCGTTCGCTTCGCCGCTGCCGGTTCGGTTTCTGGTGGAACCCGGAAACACAGACGCGGTGCGCGGACAGACTGTTCCGATCACGATTCGCACGGAGGGGAAGCCCGTTCAGAACATTTCACTGCTCACCCGTCAAAAGGGCCAGATTGAATTTGACAGCCGTTCGCTTTCACCCCGCGGTGGCGTTTTTAAGACCGAGATCGCAGACATCAAATCGTCAACCGAATATTTTGCCTCCGCAGAAGATGTCACCAGCGATAAATTTATTATCAAAGTCGTCGACCGGCCGCTGATTCGTTCCCTCCTCGTGAAGCTCGTTCCGCCGGCTTATACCCGCCTCCCTTCGAAGGCGCTGGAAGAAAATTCCGGCGATATCACCGCGTACCGCGGGACGAAGGTAGGCCTCCGGGTAGCGTCAAGCAAGGAGCTTTCGGACGCGGCGTTGAGTTTCAGCGACAGCGCTTCGGTCAAACTTGCCCGGACCGGCTCGAGCGCCGAGGGATCGTTTGTCGTGAAGAAAAACGCAACGTATCACCTTCTTCTCAAAGACATCGACGGCCTTTCCAATCTAGATCCCGTCGAGTTTACGGTCAGGGTGATTCCCGACGAATATCCGATCGCCGAAATTCTTTCCCCCGGAAAAGATCTCGACCTGACGCAGGAGATGAAGCTGGATTTGTTTATTCGCATCAAGGATGATTTCGGATTCTCAAAGTTGCGCCTCGCCTACCGCCTCACCCAATCTCGCTACGAGCAGCCCGCGGAGCAATTCACGTTTGTCGAAATACCCCTTCGAGAGGGGAATCAAAGCCCGCAGGAGTTGTGGAATCACTGGGACGTTTCGGGGCTCCATCTGGTGCCCGAAGACGCCGTGTCGTATTTTGTCGAAGTGTTCGACAACGACAACGTCAGCGGACCGAAGTCCGGCAGGAGCGAGACGTATATCCTGAGGCTCCCATCCCTGGAGGAGGTATTCTCGGATGTCTCCCAGACGCACGACCAATCGGTAGAATCGATGCAGAGCCTCGCCAAAGAGTCGCAGGAATTG
>DASQAZ010000041.1:0-14051 GCA_035635475.1 Bacteroidota bacterium
ATCAGGTCCAGGAGCTCTTCGTCGGGAACTTCGACCAACGTCGCGCGATGCCGCTGCGGCATCACCAAGACGTGGCCGTAGTGAATCGGGTTGATATCGAGGATGGCGATGGCGTTTTTATTCTTAAAGAGGACCTCCGCACCGGACTCGCCCCTTATTATTTTGCAGAACTTGCACTGGATCATGGCAGTTTACCGTGCGCAAACCCCCCGAAAACATTTGTATATACCAAATTCGCCGCTGAAAGTCAAAGAGGGCAGAAACAGTACATATCCTTGATTCTTTGGGCATGGATATGTATATTCAGCTCAATCCAAACTCACTTTCCGCTCTCATTTCAATGGAGTCATCATGATGCGCCCTGCGCTGCTTCTCCTCTCAATCGGAGTACTGGCGGTTTGGCTGATTATAACCGGCTTCCAATGCGGCTCGTCGGAAATGACGACCGCGAAGCTCGCGTACAGTCAGAAGAATCTCGAGAAGGCCGACTCCTCTTTCGCGAAGGAAGTCGAAAAGAACCCCGCAAACGCCGAGGCGTGGTACTATCTGGGCAGAGTGCGGTTGGATCGGGGGAACTATGGGGGAATGGTCGAGGCCTATAAACAGTCGCTCGCCGCCAGCAAAGAGTTTGAACCGCGGATCATCGAAGACAAGAAGTTCGCGTGGGCGCAGATGCTCAACAAGGGAGTCGGTTATCATAACAGGAGCGTGTCGCTGGAGAAGGAGCCCTCCATGAAGGACAGCGCAGAGGCGTACCGCAAAATGGCGATCGACACCTACAAGCTGGCGATTCAGATCAACCCCGACAGCGCAATCACCTTTCAAAATTTGGCCGTGGACGAGCACCTTTCGGGCAATTACGACGAGGAGATCAGCTATCTGAAAAAGGCGCTTGAGACCAAGAAATCGCCCGAGCTCACGATGATGCTGATTAATGCCTACATCCAGAAAGCCGAGAATGCTAAAAAAGCCGGTAAGACGACCGAAGCGGCGGAGAATTTCAACCAGGCCATCGCGGCCTTGACTGCGGCGCGAGCGGCGAATCCCGGCGATGAGGAGATGCTGGGGACACTCATCAATGTCTATATCGAAGCCGGACGTACGAAGGATGCTCTCCCGTTGATCAAGGAGGCGGTCGAGAAAGACCCGAAGAATAAGGTGTATCAAAACGATCTGGGCCTTCTGTTGCTCGATCAGGAGAACTACGAGGAAGCCGTCCGGCACTTCGATGCTGCGATTGCGGCCGACAGCAGCTTCGACCAGGGACTGAGAAACGGCGCCGTCGCGTATATGAAGCTGGGCCAGAAGATGAAGGAAGAAGCCGAGGCGAAAGCCGGGGCGAAGGGCAAGGTCGACAAGTCGTACGTCGAAAAATTCAAGCGCGCGGTCGTACTCCTCGAGAAGCTGAATTCACTGAGACCCAAGCAGGCAGAGTTCCTTGAGGCACTCGCAACCGCCTACGCAAACGCGGGAATGTACAAACAGGCTGAGGCAAGAATCAAGGAAGCAGACGCCCTGCGGAAAAAGTAGCGGTTCACGGGGCTTTCTTCGAATTTTAAAAGGATCGGTCATGGTCAATCAGATACCTCCGCAGCAGCAAATCAACATCGAACTGGGCGAGAAGGAAGCCGAGGGGATTTATTCGAATCTTGCCATCATCACGCACTCCCCTGCGGAATTCGTCGTAGATTTTACGCGCGTCTTGCCCGGGGTGCCGAAGGCGAAGGTCTTTGCCCGCATCATCACCACCCCTCAGCACGCGAAACTGCTTCTCAACGCCCTCAGAGAGAACATCGAGAAGTATGAAAAGACGTTCGGGGAAATCAAAGTGCAGGGCGAGCCCTCCACCCCGGGGGGATTCGGGTTCCAGCCTCCAACGACCGGAGAGGGCGCTAAAGCACGTACCGGCTGAGATCCTTGTTCTTGACGATCCCGCTCAGCCGCTCCTCGACCATCTCCCTCGTAACGATCACCGTCGTACCCACGTACTTATCGGGTGTCTCAAACAGATATTCTTCCAGGAGCGTCGTCATGATCGTGTGCAGGCGTCGCGCGCCGATGTTTTCAACCTGGTCGTTCACTTCGCCCGCAATCCGTGCGATCTCCCGGATCCCGTCCTTTGAAAATTCTAGTTTGACACCCTCAGTCTGAAGAAGCGCGGTATACTGCTTGATCAGCGCATTCTGAGGCAAGGTCAGAATCTTCACAAGATCCTCCTCCGTCAAACTGTTCAGTTCAACTCGAATCGGGAACCGGCCCTGCAGCTCGGGGATCAGGTCGGATGGCTTCGAAACGTGGAACGCTCCCGATGCGATGAACAGTATGTGATCCGTTTTTACAATCCCATATTTCGTCGTCACGCTTGTACCCTCGACAATGGGCAGCAGGTCCCGCTGCACGCCTTCGCGCGAGACATCGGGCCCGGCGCTCTGCGACTTCGTACCGGCGATTTTGTCGATTTCATCGATGAAGATAATCCCTGCGTTCTCGACCCTGCCGAGCGCCTCTTTGATCATCGAATCGGTGTCGATCAGTTTCTGGGATTCCTCCTGAGTCAGAATGGCCCTGGCTTCCGCCACCGTCATCTTTCGCTTCTTCGTGCGTTTCGGCAGCATGCTGCCGAACATCTCCTGGATGTTCACCCCGATCTCTTCGATGTTGACGGGCCCCAGGATTTGCATCGCCGGGAGCTGAGACGCGGTCACGTCAATCTCGAGCATGCGGTTTTCCAGCTCGCCGGCATGAAGCTTCTCGCGAAACTTCTCGCGCGTCGCCTTGTTATCCTCTCCTTCAGAAGACTCCTCCTCCGGAACTACAGATTCGACGACCGGCTGCCTGCGTTTCACAGGGGGAACTAGAAGATCGAGAATGCGCTCCTCGGCAAGCTTCGCGGCCTTATCGTTCACTTCGGCCGCCCTCTCATCCTTGAGCATGCCTACGCCGTATTCTGTCAGATCCCGCACCATCGATTCGACGTCCCGGCCTACATAGCCCACTTCCGTGAATTTCGACGCCTCGACTTTGAGAAACGGGGCATTCGTCAGCTTCGCGAGCCGGCGGGCAATTTCCGTCTTTCCCACCCCGGTCGGGCCGATCATGATGATGTTGTTCGGCATGATCTCCTCGCGCAAATGCTCGGGCGTCTGCATGCGCCGCCACCGGTTCCTGATGGCAATCGCGACCGATTTTTTTGCTGCTTGCTGCCCGATGATATACCGGTCGAGCTCCCGGACGATCTCGCGCGGGGTCAACTCATGGACGGACGTGCTCTGCGGCTTACGGTTCATACGCGGTTGTGCTGGATGCTACTCCAGTTCCTCGATCGAAATATTTTTGTTGGTATAAATGCAGATCTCGCTCGCCGCAGCCAGCGATTCCTTCACGATCTCCTTCGCGGGGAGATCGGCATGGCCGACCAGCATTCTCGCCGCCGCGAGGGCGTAATTCCCACCCGACCCAATCGCCACAATGCCGTCATCCGGCTCCACAATTTCGCCCGTGCCGGAAATAATGAGCGACTGTTCTTTATTGAGCACAGCGAGAAGCGCCTCGAGGTTGCGAAGATACTTGTCCGTGCGCCAGGTCTTGGCAAGCTCGACGGCTGCGCGGAGCAGATTACCGTGGTACTTCTCCAATTGATCCTCGAACCGCTCAAAGAGCGTAAAGGCGTCCGCTGCAGCCCCCGCGAACCCTGCGAGAACGTTTCCATTGTAGATTTTCCTGATCTTGCGGGCGTTTTGTTTGACGATGGCGGCCCCGACGGTCACCTGGCCGTCCCCGCCGATAACGGTCTTCCCCCGGTGGCTGAGACCGATGACGGTCGTGGATTGAAAGATTGCTGGCATTGATTGGAGTGAGGATGTGATCAAATTTTGCGCCGAAGACGGGCGACCGGAATTCTCATCGCTTCGCGGTATTTTGCAACCGTGCGTCTCGCGATATTCAGCCCCTCCCGGTTCAGAATCTCCGCGATCCGGTCGTCACTGAGGGGGCGATTGGGATCCTCCCCCTCGATGATGCCCTTGATGGTCCGTTTTACCTCCTTATTCGACACCTCTTCGCCGGTTTGAGTTGTCAGCTTATCGCTGAAGAAATGCCGGAGTTCGTAAACGCCGAATTCAGTCTGGACGTACTTTCCGTTGACGACCCTGCTGATCGTCGAAATATCCATTCCGATCACCTCGGCAATGTCTTTGTAAATCATCGGTTTCAGATTCTCTCCGGTTTCGAAAAAGTCCCGCTGTTTTTCGATAATGGCGCGCATCACGCGCATCATCGTATCCCGGCGCTGGTTGATCGAAGCAATGAACCACTTGGCGGCATCGAACCGCTTGCGGATAAACTCTTTCACGCCGTTCGATTGAACATTTTTTTGCCGCTTGCCCATAAGTTCCTTGTAACGCCTGTTGATGCGAAGAGGCGGCACATTGCGTTCGTTCAGGGTGACGAGAAAATCCCCGTCATCGCGCTCAACCGTGAAGTCGGGCACGATATAGTTTTGCTGGGCCGTGAACTGGCCCTCGCCCGGCTTGGGATTCAGTTTCTGGATCAGCTCGATGACGAGCTTTAATTCATCAAGGTGGATGTTGAGGTTCTTGGCGAGTTCTTCGTAATGCTTCATGGTGAAGTCTTCAAAGAACTCGCGCAGAATTCTGAGCGCAGTCTCCTTGAGCTTCGCCGGGTACTGGCCGACTTCAAGCTGGGTGATCAGGCATTCCTGAAGGGTCCGGGCGGCGATACCCGGAGGATCGAGCCGCTGGACCATCCTGAGGATTTCCTCCGCCCGAGCGTCGGTGATGCACAACTTCTGCGCGAGATTGAGATCCTCGACGATCAGATGCAAGTCGCGCCGGAGGTATCCGTCCTCGTCGATGTTCCCGATGATTTCTTCACAAAGCAATCTTTCTTCGGGCGTGAGATCGAGCAGAATGATCTGATCCATCAGCCTCTGCGTCAGCGTTACTTCGGCGGGCTGCGGGATCTCGTCGCGATCCTGGTCGGCCACCGGGGCGCGAGCCGCCTTGTGGCCGTCCAGGTCGTCGTTCATGAAGTCTTCAAACGTGTAGCCGTCGTTCGCGGTGTCGAGTTCTGCCGTCGGCTCGGCATCCGGAGTTTCAACCTGTTCCTCGATCTTCGATTCTTCCGCCTCCTGGACCGGCTCCAGCTCGTCGGCCTCTTCCAGCAGCGGATTCATTTCGAGTTCCGCTTTGATTCGCTGTTCGAGGGCGAGAACCGGAAGTTGAAGCAGCTGCAGGTACTGCACCTGCTGGGGGGTGAGCTTCTGCTGGAGCGTCTGACGCTGTGAGAGGTTCAGCATGGAGATCAGGCCGTGCAATCGCCCCGCGGCGGAGGATGGCTTGCAGTATCGTGGCGCAGGCATTCTCTACGGAATTCCTCATACCAGCGCCCGCCAAAGTTCCGTACCAATGCGTCCTTCAAGAAATCGTAGAGTGGCATGTCATGAGACCTCCCGCGACTGCGTCCGGCTGAGCACTCGGAAATTTTTTCATATCGTATCTCTTGTTTCAGCCCGCGTGAAACACGGAGGGGAAACAAATGACAGGAGAGCGGTTTTCGCCAGCCCGTCTCCCCGTTCTGATAAGCCCGTTCAAGTGAACAGCGTGCAATGTCATCTTCGTAGTACACGAAGACGCAATCCCGGTCGTCCACGCAGGTGGTGAAGTAATTTCCGGGCTTCCCCTCAAAGAATCCTCGCGATTCGATGATCTGAAGGTTTTCGTCTGACAGGTATTTTCTCGCCGAAGGCAGCGCCGTACGGAGTTCGGCCAGCTCTGCGTCTTCGAGCGGGGCCCCGTGCCCTCCCCGAATCGTACAGCAGGCCCCCTTGCATCGGATCAGGTCGCAGGTAAACCGCTCATGCGCGATCTCTTCATCGACTACCGCTTCGCCGATTAAAAACATACACTATGATAATACAAAAGTTTTGGCTAAGAGAAAAATCAACTTCTCCGATTCATTTCTTCAGGAATAATTTTCCGGGCAACTGTTTCACAAGTCCTTTGAACTCCAGGCTTAACAGATTCACCAGAACATCTGCCGGCGAGAGACGGGCTTCCTCTGCGAGCCGGTCGACATGGGACGGATCAGTCGTCAGGACATCAAAGATCGTTTTTTCGAAGAGCGTGAGATCCGGGGGAGGCGTCCGCCCGGCCTCTATTCCGTCCCTGCCGGCTCGACCAGGGAGAGGAGGGAGTTTCGGCCCCAGCTCGACGACGATATCGTCAACCCCCTCGACGAGCTTCGCCCGGCCCTCCTTGATCAACACGTTGCAGCCGTGAGAGCGCTTGCTTCTCACATCTCCGGGCACAGCGAAAATTTCCCGGTTCTGATCGATTGCCGCATTGGCCGTTATCATCGCACCCCCGGTGAGATCGGTCTCGATGATCAGCGTACCGAGGGAAAGTCCGCTGATGATTCGGTTTCGGCGGGGGAAATTGACCGCATCGGGTTTGGCTCCCATCTCATACTCGCTCAGGACGAGCCCGTGGCCGGCAATACGCTGGAAGAGTCCCCTGTTCTCAGGCGGATACACCACATCGAGTCCGGAACCGACGACGGCGATCGTTCGGCCGCCGGCTTGCAGCGCGGCCTTGTGGGCAATCGTATCGATGCCGCGCGCCAGTCCGCTTACGACAATAAGGCCCCGGCGTGCCAGAGCCGAGGAGAATTCCTCCGCGAGGGCCGCGCCGTACGCCGAAGGCGAACGGGTGCCCACGACGGCGATTGCAAGCGCATCCTCTTCATGATACTCACCCCGGGCAAAAAGAAGAGGAGGCGGATCATAAATCTTTTTTAATAAGTCCGGGTAACGTTGATCCCAGAATGCGAGAATTGTTCCGCCCGCCTTATTCAGCATCGAGAGCTGGCGCTCCGCGAACGCGCGGGCTTCGGCCGTACGCCGGTCGCGCAGCGAACGGACAATCGATGAGGCGAGCGGACGGCTGATGCCTTCCACCGCCGCGATTTCTATTGCTGTGGCTTTAAAGACAGGAGACGTGCCGCCGAAGTGCGAGACGAGAGCGCGCAGCCGGTTTGCACCGATCTGCGGAACCTGGGAAAGAACCAGGAGATCAAAAGCGGAAACCATGTGTGCCTCCCCCCGAGGACAGGATTACAGAACGCTCAGAGCCCCCCTATCGGGTGAAACGGCTCATGACGATGGAATACAGCCGGCGCGGGAACGGAACCAATAACGCGATCGGGCCGTGCCTTTAGACCTTCTCGACGTCGAAGCCGTCCACCACGGCGACGACGACCGAATGCACCGGTACTTTCTTATTCTTCAGGACCTGGATAGCCGCCTGACCTTCCTGAACGATGAGAACAGTGTCACCCACCCCGGCATCGACGGAATCGAGAGCAAGAATGTCGCGGCCGATGAATTTCCCATCCAGGCCGATGGGTTGAACAACCAGAATCTTGTACGTCTTGAGATGTTCATTCTTCTGGGTCGAGACAATCGTTCCGATCACCTTGCAAAGCGTCATGCGCGGTCCGTTCGTGTGCGAAGAAGCTCTCCGAATCGCTGCGACAGCTCCTCTGCCTTGCCGGAGGTCGGGGCTTCGGCGATGATGCGGATGATCGGCTCGGTATTCGACCGGCGCAGGTGGACCCACGAATCGTCGAAATTCAGCTTCAAACCGTCATCCGTATTGACGTTGCCATTTTTCGCATGTTCCTTCCGGATCGCCTTGAGGACGCTTTCAGGATTACGGTTTTCCAGGGACACTTTCGTCTTCACCATCGAATATCGGGGCATCGTCGCTTTGAACGCCGAGAGCGTACCCCCAAACTCCGCTAGTTGCTGCATGATCAGGCCGATGCCGACAATTGCATCCCGCGTGTAGTGAACTGCCGGCAGAATGACGCCGCCGCTACCCTCACCGCCGACGATCGCTCCGAGCTCCTTCATCTTCTTTGCCACGTTGATCTCGCCAACCGGAGTGCGAACCACCTCGGCTCCAAACTTCTTCGCGACGTCGTCGACGGCGCGGGTGGTGGACAGGTTGACAACGACAATCGGCTTTCCGCTCGCCCCCGGCCGGCCCCTCTCCGAGCCGAGCTTCTCGAGGATAAATCGCACGGCTGTCGTAACCGTAAGTTCTTCGCCGAATGGCTCCCCTTTCTCGTCAACGAGGGCAAGACGGTCGGCATCCGGGTCGACCGCCACCCCGCAGTCTGCATGCTCCGCGGTCACGCGCCCCCGGAGCTCGACGAGATTCTCAGGAACCGGTTCGGGATTTCTGGAGAAGAGTCCGCTGCAATCGCAGTTCAACTCGATCACATCGCATCCCAGCTCGCGCAGTAGCTGGGGAACAATCCTCCCGCCGGCGCCATGAACGCAGTCGGCGACAACCTTAAATTTCCTGCGCCGGATGATGCCGGCGTCGAAGAACGGCAGATGAAGAACCAGGCCGATATGGCGCTCGATAAACGAATCATTCGTTTCATGCTCCCCCAGTTCGTTCCACGGAGCGTATGTGCCCGGCGTTTCGGCAATCTTCCACAGGCGGCTGTTTGCTTCGCCATCGAGGAACATGCCGTCTGCTCCGAAAAATTTCAGTCCATTCCATTCGATCGGATTGTGGCTGGCGGTGATTGAGATCCCGCCTGCAGCGCGGAGTTGCTCGACGGCGAGACCAATGGTCGGGGTCGGTACGATGCCGAGGGCGACGACGTCGCATCCTGCCGCCAGGAGCGTAGAGGACACGATGTTTCCCACGATCTTCCCGGACACACGCCCGTCCCGTCCGATGACAATCGCTCCCCGATTGGAGTACTGTGCGAAAGACCGCGCGTACTTGACGATCACCTCCGGAGTCAGGCTCTCACCCACGACACCGCGAACACCCGAGATACTGACCATCAACGACATGGACTCCGACCCCGAAGATTGATTCACGAATGTACTAAACTCCCGCAGGAATGGCAACAGGCACGACGGCTCCCATCGATGATCGATCACCCTCTCAGCATGTGGATCTGCCACAAGTCCCTGCTGCTCATATGGAGCAGCGGAGCGAGCGCGAGCTGTCCGGTCTTGCCGATGCTTTTCTGCAGGTATTTCAACTCGGCGAATTTCTCCGGAAGTTCGGGACCGGATGGAGGATTGAAGCCGCCGCTCCTCATCATCAGCACTCCCTTCGCCCGGATGGCCAATTCGGTATGAAGCCGAACCAGGCAGATCATATCGACGATAATCTCACCGCGGAACTGCTTCTGCAGCGTCTGGAAATAGTCGCCGATTTTCGTCTGCGCGATGTCGCCGCTCGTGATGATGTCAAGAAGCTGCAGGTCAGTGTCAAGTCCCACCCCCAGCCATTTCCGCGTGGTTTTTTCGCTTTGCCAAAAGATGACCGGAAAAAGAGCCAGCAGAAATGCTGTCGGCAGCAGCGGCGACAGAAGAAAGTGATTATAGAACGAGTGCATCACGATCGCCGCAGCGAGGCCGGGAATCATCGTTCTGACCTTCAATCCACCGAAGCGGTCGGAGAGACTCTTGGTGATCAGTGCGAAGATTGCCGTCGTGCCTCCATGCATGACCGCCGTCCCCAAACCCCGGGCCACCCAGAGCAGGATGTGCTGGCCGGGTAAGGACTCAAGGTAGTAGATGTTCTCAATCAGCGAGAACCCCGCTCCGATGGAGAATCCATAGATCGCCGCATCGACGCCGAAGCCGACCCTCTTTTGCTTCATCAGGTGCACCATGTAAAGGGCTTTAAAGAGCTCCTCGACAATCGGCCCTCCGTAGAGCGAATAGATGCTGGAGCTGATATGAAGCACGCCCAGCGCGACCCCGCTGAATAGAAACGGTGGAATAGTCATCGCGCAGCCGACAAGGATTGTCAGGAGTATCGATCGGAAATTCACGAGTTTATAGCTGTCCAGGAAGACGAGCGCCGCGAGGAACGCGAAAACGGGTAGGAGGCTGATCAGACCGCTGAGCACGGCGCGCTCAGAGTATTTTCAACGAGAACATGAACTCTCTCGTCGGCCTCTGATGCTTCTCGATTGCGGCAGCGTAGCCGAGGGAAAAAGTCGACTCGAGCCGGGAGAACACGACCAACCGGAAATCGAGTTGCAGTCCGGCGTCGGCAACGGTCTCTCTCACATCCGCCCTGTCAATATTAGTCTGAAGGACCGACGAGAAGAGCGACAACTGTGACCAATTACAGTACAGGTTTAAGAAACCGAATCGCCTGAAGCGGAGGGGAGGAAGCACCCATTCGATCGTGAGCTTCCCGTAATTCGTTCCCCCGGCCTCATCCAGCTCGATTCCCGGGAACGCGGAGGATTCCCGGTACCTCTTGAAATCCTGGAAGTCGACCCAGTTATTTCCGAATCCGCCGAAATAGAAGTTCGCAAACGGCTCGTCGGGATCCCCGAACGAGGTGCCGGCTGATCCGCGAAACCAGAGAGATGAATGATCGAGAGGCAGGAGGAACCCGTAGTCGGCGAGCGCATTCGTGCGGAGGAGGTTTTTCGCATTGACGCTCGTATTCATTGCGTTCAACTGCCAGCGAACTCCCTGTTCTGCTTCGACCCCTCCGAGCGAGCGGCGAAGGTATCGATAGTTGAGTCTTCCACTCGTCGTAAAAAAGCGATCGAAGGAGGTCGAGACATTCTGGAAATCGGGCAAGCGCTCCAATCCCCCGTAGCCATTCAGACTGAGCGTATAATCGAGCGTCTGCGGGCTCTCATTCACAAGAAAGTCGGTGAATTGGACGCCGAGCGCATACCCCTTTCGGCTCTGCTTCGTGGGACCGAAGAGGTCATAGAAATCGGCCCGATTATAGCTGGCGCTGAGTTTCCACCTCCAGAAGCGATAGTTGAAGGAAAGATGGGCGCGTTCGTTCTCCGAAAGACCCGTGCTGGGAGAATACGACACGGTCAGATCGAGATCATGAAACAGGAGAGGATCCAAAAAATTAAACCGGGCTCCCACCGAGGAGTAATCCTTGTATCCCTCGACGACCGGATATGCCGACACGAGTCTGATGCTTTGCAACCCGTTATAGGCGCCCGAATCGGTCGCCACGGTGTCGAGATTCACCGTGAGCGGAGAGGGAAGCGTCCAGCTCTTCACCACCGGATACTTCTCGACGACATCCTGACCCAGGTATCGTACTGCGCTCACATCCTCGATCGGCCTGTTTGCGATCATGACGGGCACAAATCCCTTGCCTGTGTACCGAAACACGGCCAGCGAATCGTCCGAAATCGGAACGGGCCTGAAGAATCCCGTCTCGCAATTCGAGATAGCTTCCATCTTCTTCCTGCCGAAATCGTAACGAAAAACATTGGATACACCGCTGTAATACGACGTTCCGAAGAGATACTTGCCGTCGCGGGAATAGACGAAATTTTCGGGGGAATTGTTGGCAAACTCATAGAGCATCTCATACGAGCTGTTCCCGTTCAACAGTTCCAGGATCGGCATCCGGAGCAACTGCTGCCTGCCGCTGATTTCGATGGTCGATGCGGTAAGAAAACTCCCGTCCGGAGAAATATCGAGATCGAACATGTCTCTCCCATAAGGAAGCCGCAAGACCTCGGTCCAAAAGCTGTAGGGAGGCGAAAATTTGACCAGCGTTGACAGACCGTTGTGGTGCTGGATTCCCCAGACGGCCTTTCGGGTCACATCGAACGCCAGATCTCCTGTCCTCGTCCTCTTGAGCAAAACGCGGTTCTCGCCTGTTTTGACATTGACGACATTCAGATCGCGCCAGTCCCTGCTATTGTGGGTCGTATAAAAGAGGTTTCCGGAGAGAGGATCGTAAGCGAGTGAGCAAACATAATACATCGCCGGCGAGGGGAGATCACAGATCCTTTCGACAGTTCCATCGGCGATCTTGATCGATGAAATATGCGCGAGCTGCCCGGGGTAGTTCGTGGCCGCGTACAACTTCCCCGTGAGGGAGTCGTAGAATGAGCGCGACACCGCGCCGAGCGCTCCGGGAGCCAAGAGCCGATAGGGTGTGACCGGGAACTGCCGGACTGAATCGAGGTTTGACCGCTGCCAGCGATGCTCCCAGTCGATCCAGCGGGACCATTCATCGTCAAGGGATTGGTTATACACTCGCTCGAATTGCGTCGCGAAATATTGTCTGCTGTCGTCCGTGCGGTTGAACCAGGCGATCAATTTATCGGGCCCGTATTGATCGGCAAGGTAGGTGACGAACCGGGTTCCATACAAGTATGAATTCTGACCCGTCTGGAAGTCAATCGTCGTGCCTTCCGACTCCAGGCCGACCACATCGAAGAAAAAGCTGCTGTCGCGCACCATCGTGCGGAAGACCATCTCGTCGTATCCTCCGAGGACCCTTCCGATCCCTCCGGCCATCCAGGTTTCCATGAACACGGCGATTCCTTCGTGATACCACCTCGGTGAATACTTCCGCGGCGTCGTGAGGTAGCTGTAAAAAATAGAGATGGGATTGTCTGCCGAGGGCGAGACTTTTCCGAGGAATATCGATCGGTACAGCCGGTCGGTACTCGACGGCTTGTCGGATGCAACAACATGCATGAGTTCGTGGCTCATCACCCAATTCAGCCGTTCATTCGTCGGGGATGTCTCGTAGACATACTCGTACGGCTCGATGCCGAGAATCATGTAATTGAACGGGAGGGCCGATGCCCCTGCATATCCGTAGTCATCGAAGTCCTGGAGAAGTATCGTCACCTTCTGGGAAGGGCTGTAGTCGAACGTCCTTCGGTGAAATGCAAACGAATTCTCGAAGCAGCGGCGGAGATGCGGGATCACATACGTGTGTTTCGGATCATAGTAGAGCAGGCGTAGATTTCGCGACTCCATCGAATAGAATTGGGCATGGGTTTCGCTTCGCGCGAAGAGGGAGATAACAGTGAGGAGGAAAAATCTACTCGCCGTCCCTCTCAGAAGACGCTGCAGTGAAAGCTGAAGGGTGGAATTCCCTTGCGTACGAGGAATGTGCCAGTGCGGCAGCACCAATGTCATGAAAAAAACGAGAGGAGACGGCGTTACCCGTCTCCTCGCAGTCCGTGGAAATGGTGGTTCAATTCCTGAGAAACCTCATTGCATCTGGCGCTGGTCCTGCGGCGGAGCAAGCCGGCTCTCGACGTTGTTCAATCTCGCCTCAAGCGGTACGGCACGAGAGTCCACCGGTATATTCAGCCGGCTCTCAATATTATTCAGCCTCGCCTCCAGGAATGCCTGACGCGCTTCCGCCGTTCTGGCAAGCCTTGCTTCCAAAGCCATCAGCCGTTGCGCGACGGGAAGACCCGCGGTTCGCTCCATACATCGTGCTTCCGCCGCCATCATTCTGGCTTCGAGAGGTGCAGCCTTGCTATCCTGATGGATAGCGAGCCGAGCTTCGATGTTTGCAAGGCGCTGTTCGGGAGGTATCGCACGTGCTTCGGGAGTTATTGCCTTTGCTTCGGGAGTTATCGCCTTCGCTTCGGGAGCTATTGCCTTTGCTTCAGGAGCTATTGCCTTTGCTTCGGGAGCTATTGCCTTTGCTTCAGGAGCTATTGCCTTCGCCTCTGGAGCTATTGCCTTTGCCTCGGGTGGTGCGAGCCTGGCTTCGAGGTACGCGAGACGTGCTTCGAGCGGCAGTCCCGCACTCTTCTCCATACATCGAGCTTCAAGCTGCTTCAATCTCGCCTCTAGGGTTATTTGCTTGGCTTCCAGAGGTGTCTGCTTGGCTTCCAGAGGTGCAAGCTTCGCCTCGAGATACAGGGCTCTCGCCTCCAGGAACGCCTGACGCGCTTCGGGAGCCATTCTTGCCTCCATCGCGTTTACCCGCTCTTCCAGTGTGGCTATCGGGTCCGTTGAATTTTGTGACCCGCCAAGTTTGACATCCTTATCGGTGAGTTGGCCGGCGTTATACTTCTGTACGCCGCCGATGGTACCCTGAACCCCCTCGTTACCGGGCCACGGATACAGGAATGTGAAATAGAGAATAGCGACGGCCGCCAAGGCACAGGCACTGATGACCATTCTCTTTTTCTGGTTATTCATACGACCCTCCTTTTGATTGATGAGATTGGTG
>DASQAZ010000042.1:0-7079 GCA_035635475.1 Bacteroidota bacterium
TTGGATGACGAGGATTCGATGAAGTATCCGTCGATGTCGGCTTTTACCCAGTATCCCTTTGAGGGTGTCAGGTTCGGCACTACGTTGTACCCTGCCGAATACTCGAAGAACTTCGATAGATGATTGCCGGAATTTGTCGTAATATTGCTGACAAGTATCGGATCCGCGATCGTGCCGATGAGGTTCCATCCGGAGACGACATGCACGGTGTCGAGGGCCGGCTTTGCTCCAAGCTGCCTGATCGTCTTACCGGCCGCGAATTTCACCCAGTAGCCCTTGGTGGGCGCAAGTGACGGGCTCACATAGTACGATCCGTTGAATCCGAAAGCGGGCGAAATCCTGCCGGGGAACAAAGAGTCGACGCGGTAATTGGCGGATGGGATTTGCCTGCGACCCACGGAGGTTATGTTCCAACTGGAGTTGTACTGATACGGCTCACCCGCGACGAAGTCTGCGTTCGTTCGAGGAACGATCTTGTACCGGACGAAACTGAAGAAGCCGATCCCCGTGAGTGTATCGACCCTGTCTCCATTATGGAAAATGCGCGTGCTAGCAGTGGTTGACGTATCTTGAGCGCGGTTACCATACGAGTTGACTCCATCGCGACGCATGATCATCGGCCCCACGCCACCATCGGTAATCTCCATTTCGGTCGAATCAGCGAAGGTCGGCGCAAAATTGGTCACTCTCGCGCCCACAACACGGATCAGCACACCTTCATACTGTTCAGCGATCGGGTCGCCGTCTCCCCGGTTGCCGAACGTTCCTGTCGTAATGGTAATAGGCGCCGGAAGAGGCCGATTGTGGGAGACAATTGTCACGACAGAGTCGAAAATGCGCGTTACGTCGAACTGCTCCTGGATTGTTCCAGTGACGGTTACGCTGTCACCCAATTTGAGCGAATCCAGCGGCGGATGGTTTACGGTATCTTTTACAACCCAGATTCCGCTCCACGGTGCACTCCCGTTCTGAATGTACCATGAACTAGTCCCGCCGGAATTCAGCGGCGTTGCTCCGATTTCGCGGGTGCTTGCGGTGACGACACCCGACAGTGAAGTTACCCCGCCGACATACCCGGACCTCCCGTTAGGATACGGAGTGTACTGAACGTCGTGGATAGTCAGAGGGCGATCGAGCACGGTATAGAAGAAGAAACCCTTGCTCGTGTCAGTTGGAAATGTGGGGCTAGAATTCGCAAGAATTTGAGAAAGTCCATGATCGTCGATCCCCTTGAGAAAATAGCGGACGCTCGAATTCACGGGGAACGGCTGGCCGTCGATGTCGAGCACTCTGCCTTCATAGGTCGAGTCCAAACTTATCATCGACATCGTATCCCCCACCCAGGGACCGTTATTGACACTGAATAGAAGAACCGCTTTGCTTATGGGGTATCCGCCAGACGTTCTCCTTACAAGGGCATGCACCCGCACCGTGTCTATGGACTTTGGAATAACGGGGAACCGTCGGTGGGTGATGACCGTCGGCAATGAAATTCCAAGCTTTACGTTCCCCGGGTACAGAGGGCAAATCCGGTATCCGCGCGGATTCTCCCCTCCGGAATTTGACAGCATGGTTCCGACGATCGTGTCCACGACCGCGCCAAGGACTGGCAGATGGAACGATGTATCCCCCTTAATCAGGGGAGACTCGTTTCCGAACGTGAAAAAGTGTGATGCGTCGAGATCTGCGATATAGTTTCCGGAGGCATCTTTCATCGACCATGTCCCACGAGGGGAGTTGATATAATCAAACACATTTAAACTCAATAGTTTTACAAGGCTGCATTCATATGCCTCCCCTGTGGTGAATTTCACATCTCCGCCCGGATATCCTCCGACGTAAAATGCCGAAGTGGGAAGCAGCGTGGGAGGAGGGATCGGATTATTACTCGTAAGGATATCGATAGGGATGCCGGGATAAGGACGGAACTGGGTCGTCGTGTTGATGCGACCATCCGTGGGAAACTCTTCGATCCAGCCGGTTATTGTGATAATGTCCCCGCGCTCTACGTTATTGAATCCATCGGTTCGTGCCTGAGCGGTGTCGGGGGAGCCGTCAGTAGTCTTAAAACCTGCTCCCACGCGCACCAGAATCCCTCCCCACTGATTTGAATTTGCCGCAGTGTCATGGAGGAGCATAGTCCATCCATGCTGCGTAAAACTGATTCCCACGTGGGGTGAGTCTGCTGCGCTTGGCATTATGACGAGGGCCGTCAGGACCACAGTATCAGGATGGGCGACCTGGAGAGCGTCGTAGTGAGCGAGAGGGGATGCCTGTACCGTCCACCGGGGACCAATATAGGCCCCACCCAGGGCTTCGGCAGCGGCAAGCGATTCCGGTGCGACAAACTGGATATCGTGGATTGTGACTCCCGGATAGGCAACCCACTTGTTCGTCAACCGATTGTATCGGGGAATCATCTTCTTCTCAGCCGCCTCCAGATGACAAATCATAGCGATGAGAACGAGCAGCAGTGGCAAACGTTTCATGGGGTACTCCTTAGTAAGGGATGAAAAATGTGCTCTGGAGACTTCCGATCGACCGAGGGTGCGAGCCGGTTACGGGTCTTTGTGAAGGTAGTGATTCGAATTTCAATTATCAAGTGTTTTTTTAGGGTGCGACGAAGAATTAACAATTCGGTTACAAAGGCGTGATAATAATTCGACGGGACGATCTTTCGTGTGGGGTGGGAATAAAAAAAGTGTGGGTCCGGCTTGTCGAATCAAGGGGAGGCGACTTGATTTCGACGTGGACGCCAAACCCACACCGATTGAATAAATTGCTGCTCAAAAACATAACAACAAACGGTTCGTGAGTGTTCCTGCCCGCACTCACTTCAATAAGACCATCTTCCTAACCTGTTGAAATTGCCCCTGGTTAGCGAACAACCTGTAGAAATATACGCCTGAAGCGAAGCCGCTGGCGTCAAACGAGGTTTCCTGATCGCCCTCATCGAAAGCCTGCTCATCGAGCAGCGTTGCGACCTCCCTGCCCAAAAGATCGAAGATTTTGAGCGTGACCGTTGCCGGCTCCGGCAAATTGAACTCGATCGTCGTCACGGGGTTGAACGGATTCGGGTAATTCTGAAAGAGCGTATACCCGACAGGAATATCCACGAGGGAACCGGGTGCGAATGCAAGGGGGTTTTGCAACGGCGTTGCGCCGGGCTGGAGATAGGAGACGCTGTCGATAGGTACGGCTCCAGTCACGACCAGGGGGCGCTTGCTTATGATACGCAGGGGGCCGGTGAAGGCCGTATCCACCCGAGTCAGAACGGTGTCGAGCAAAGCCCAGTTGACCGGCGGGTACCGTCGCCAATAGGTCAGAAGGTTGTCGACTATTGAGGCAATTTGGCGCAGAGACTTGCCCAGAAGCGGAATGCCGTTCACGGAATCATCGATTTGATAAGTCAGATCCCCGTAGGTGGGAGGTGTCACTTCGGCGTCGCTGGCCGCAATGTTTATTCGGAGGGCGAGAAGTTTCCCTACGATTATATTGTTGTACTTCTTTAAATCCGGGTTCTTCTTCTCGCCGAAGAAGAGTTTCCCGCCGATTGAGTCGAGCCCCCGCGGAGTGTGCGTGTGGGGAACAAATTTCGCTATCGCGCTCCCCTTGTTGATCCGTATCCACCCAAACGAGCCGGCACTGTCCGGCCGTGCATTCCCGAGTACAAGCCCGCCCGGAGCGCCGGCAAATCCGGTCTTGATTTTTGGATACGCCCGCGCGAAGGCGGTGTCACGAACGTTCCCGAAGTTGGGGACAGAGGCAGCCGGTTTTAGACTCACTCCCTTACCGGTGAGACTGTCCTGGATGAACGTGCGGTACTTCAGTGCGCTCTGGTCGACGTACTTGATCGTTACTATATCCGAACCACTCTTGGGGTTCCGGCTTGTTCCGGTCACAAGAACGGCGTTGTCGAATGTGGCTACAGCCGACGGAACATCATCGGAGTTGCCGGGTCCATTGTATCGAAGGTCGAAATTCTGATTACCCGATCCCCCGTTATACTGGACGACGGCAAAATCCGCGCCTACCCCCGCACCCGTGCTCGGGCCCGCGACATAGGGGTTACTCCCCCCTGTAATGTCGACTGCTCCATCATTATCGTGGGCGGGACCATCGTAGGCCGAGACCCAGTCCTGATTGCCGCTACCCTGCGTATAGCGAATAGTCACAAAATCATTGAAAGAACCTGTATTGAGACTGCGTCCTGTAACGTAGAGTCTGCCAGTCCCCTGGAGTGCAAGAGCTGTGGCGTGATCGTCTCCGCTCGCAGTGCCGTCGTAGCGCGAAATCCAATCCACTCCACCGTTGGAGGCATGGTAATGAATGGTCAGATAATCGTATCCTGTCCCTATTCCTTCGCTGCTGCCCGTTACGAAGAGCTCCGTCGAACCCCGGAGCACCATCGCTCTTGCGATGTCGTTTCCGGGACCCTTATAGCGCGCCAGCCAGACCGAGTCTCCGGTGGCTGCATTGTATCTGATGGTGACATAATCGAAGGTGGTATCCACGCTTGTCCCGGCGACATAGAGATCGGCCGAGCCTCTCAACACCATGGCAAGGGCGCTGTCGGTGCCGTTACCGGGTCCATTGTAGCGATTGACCCACTGCTGCGTGCCGGACGAATTGTATTTTATCGTGGCGTAATCGAGCCCCGTCCCAGCACCCTTGCTCCATCCCGTGACATACACATTCATAGAATCGTTCACGGCGATGGCGGCCGGCTTGTCCTCGCCGTGCCCGGGCCCGTCGTAGCGTTGAGGCGTCCCCCACGCGGGATTGCCGTCCCTGTCGTATTTGATCGTGACAAAATCGAAACCGGTAGAAGATCCGCCGTCGCTTGCTCCCGCGACGTACACATTGTGCGCGGTATCGACCGCAACCGCAACCGCCTTATCTTCGCGGCCTCCGGCGCCGCCGTCATAGTACGCGGCCCACAATTTCTCCCCATCCGGCGAATACTTGATCGTGGCAATATCGATTCCGGTCGTAAAGCGCGTTGCCCAGCCCGTGACGTACACATTCCCCGAATCATCGACAGCCATAGCCGTCGCGGCATTGTTCCCTGACAGCACCCCGCCATTCGCGTGAGCCACCCACTGGCGCACAAGCTGGGCGGGAGCCGCTATTGGCCACAGGATGCCGGCAAAAATGACGAGAAAAACGATCGCCGCACGGGGCATGATCATGAGATTCGGTTGAGTGGTTTCAGGAATTTAATTCGCAACGGCTCGGCGGGACCGGTTGAATCGGACTTGAGTGCTGAGGCAGAATCATTTCAGAAATATCATCTTCCTCACCTTTGAGTACAATAGGCCGTTCCCGGATAAGCGTTCCGCCAGAAGCTGATAAAAATAAACACCGGACGACAGGTTCGAGGCATCGAAATCGACAAGCTGCGGTCCCTCGTCCATCGGAGACTGATCGATCAGCACGGCGGTCTGCTGACCGAGGACGTTGAACACCTTGAGCGTGACAATTGCGGGTTCCGACAACTCGAATTCTATGGTTGTCATCGGGTTGAACGGATTGGGGTAGTTTTGCAGCAGCTTGAACTGACTCGGACCGGTTTCCCCCACGTTCTGCGGCACCAACACCTGCGGCAGATTTGTCGCGGGAGATGCCCCGGGAATCAGATAGGGAATCGAGAAAAGAGCTGAAGTCGTGGTGAGCTTCAATGGGATGGTCGAGACAGTATCGAGGCTAGCGGCAAAGGCGTTATTGATCTGGTTGAGCCAATAACCCACTTTCACGTAATTCGTCCGCGGATAGAATCGCCACAGTGTAAGCAGCGTGTCGACCGTTGCCGCAACCTGACGGAGTGATTTATTATTCAATGGATTGCCCCGATCAGACGTGTCAACAAACACGATGTCACCGAACTCACTCTCGGTGATGCCTGCGTCGCTCGCGGCAATGTTCAATTTCAACGATGTCAATTCTCCCGCCACCATGTTGTTGTACCGCCTCACAGAGGGGTTGCGCATTAATCCGACGAAGAATCTTTCAAGGAGTCGATCGAAGGGCCGGGCGGTCCCGTTCTGCGGGAGCGAATGCATGAGGTAGAACGAACTGGTAAAACGCTGCCAGCCGTATCGGTGTGCACTGTCGAGGCGCTCGACGCCGTTCAGGAATCCATTGGGGAAGTAACCGCGGCCGAAGATCGAATCTCTCACATTCCCCTCATTCGGCTTCATGCTGATGAAGCCCGTAAACTTGTTTCGGAACTTCGCCGCCTTCTGTGCATACCCTGACTGTCCGATCGACCGGAAGCAGCCGCCTGCCAGCTTTCCGTTCGCTCCTATCCGGTGACAGAAGAGATCCGTCGTCCCATCTCCCCGCTGAAAATCAGGCCAGGCGATGATCGCCCCTTCCACGCTATCGCTGCAGATCTGGGGCAACATCTGATCGTGCGGAGGAACGGCGATGGTCGCTCCGTCGGCTTTCCACCGCGGACTGCCGTCGGGATTCAGACACTGCGCGTAGATATCGAACTCGCCGGATCGCTTATCCTGCCACGTGATGACCGCAGCACTGTTCTGGCACGCGATCTGAGGATTGTACTGGTGACCTTTGGCCGTGCAGATGGGCTGACCGGTTCGGGACCACATGAGCTGACCCAAAGAGCCGATCCGCTGTGAATAAATATCATAGTCCGAACCCCGGCGATTATCCTGCCATGCCACGACCGCGCCGCCTGAACCGTCGCCCACCATCTGTGGATAGTACTGGAGTCCCGAGGACGCTGCAAGCTGGATGCCGTCCTCCACCCATTTCGTGTGACCGGTAACGTCAATTCGCTGCGCGTAAATGTTATCGTAGAGACCGGACCTCCTGTCCTGCCAGGAGACGATACCGCCGCCCGAGCCGTCGGAAATGAGTTGAACATTCCATTGCGTATTCGTCGCCATGCACACCGGCGCGCCGTCGACGGGCCACGCACGTTGTCCGGCGGCGGTCATCCGCTGAGCGTAAATATCGGAGTATCCCGTTCCCGCGCGATAATCCGTCCAGGCAACAACCGCACCGTGGAGTCCGTCGGAGACGAGCTTCGGCTCGATCTGGTCGCCGGGCTG
>DASQAZ010000043.1:0-29175 GCA_035635475.1 Bacteroidota bacterium
GAGTTACTCATGGTCCTATTTTTCTCCCTTAGACTTAAATTCATCACGTCCGTCCAGGGGGAGTTCTACGAGACAGAACTTGCGACCAACCCGCAACAGGTCAGTCGGTGGCGGGATTGGGTCGATAATATCGTACTAGCGAAATTCTTCAACTTCAAGATCTTTAACGGCCGCTTATTCCAGAACCCTTCCTCAAAGTGACCCCCCGAAGAGATGCTAATGACACCGCATTCCACATCTAAACCCGAAGGAACACATGGACAAGGATAAGAAAGTCAAGGTCGAAGAAGAAAAGAAGGCCGGCGCAATGGAGTATCCCATCATTGGCAAGAGCCGTGCTGTCGAGCAGCTCTTGAAGCAGATTTCGCGACTGGCGAAGATTAGAAGGGATGTCGTCATCATCGGGGAAGCCGGCGTGGGCAAGGGTGCCATCGCCAAGAACATTTACTCTCTCGGCCAGACTCCCGAAAATTCCACCCCATTCATGTCGCTTAACCTTTCGGTCCTTGACGATAAGGAATTGGAAGCGGTGCTCTTTGGTTATGACAGAGGCAGTGAAGGGCTACCCTACACGACAAAACGAGGGCTCTTCGAGATCGCGAACGGCGGCACGGTGCTTATTGAGGAAATTGAGGAAGCGAGCTTCCGGAATCAGATGAAGATACTCGCCTTCATGAACGAACGCACAGCCAGAAGGATCGGCGGCACCCGCGCTGAACCGGTCGATATCCGCCTCATCGTGACTGTCAAAGAAGATCCCCGGGCACTCGTCGACAAGCGAAAGCTCCTCGAGGATCTCTATAACAAGCTTGCCGATTTCGAGCGCATCGAGACGCCCCCTCTTCGGGAGCGGCCCGAGGACATTCCCCTCCTCGTGAAGCATTTTTCGGCCGATCTCTGCAAGGAAATTGGCATCGGAGAACTGGTCATCGACATCAACGCCATCGACGTTCTGGTTCGCCAGACCTGGAGAGAGAATATCCGGGAGTTGAAAGCTGTCGTGGATAAATCTGTTCTGTTCTCGAACGGCGGCCGATTCATGCTGCCTCCGGAACTCGTGGACGAGAAGACCGAAGTGGTCAAGATGATCAACAACATTGCCTCGGGTCAGGATTTCATTCTCGACAAATCGCTGGACGCGATCGAGAAGGGAATCATCGAGCGGTCGCTCTCAAAGTTCGGCTTCAATCAATCGAAGGCGGCCGGATTCCTCGGGATGACGGAGCAAACTCTCCGGTATAAGCTGAAGAGACTCAACATCGTGAGCTCCCGCGCGCGGGCGTAAGACTTAGCTTCATAGCATTATTGCAGAATGCCCTCCTAATCAGGGGGCATTTTTTTTACCCCTGGAGTTTTCGTTCCTTCCACACGACATTTCTGCTCGACAAGGCGACGACGGGAAGAATCATCATATACAGGGCGAAGTAGATCTCGTAGGCCGGGAAGTACCGGAGGTAGGCGAGACCGCCGAAAGACCTCAACGGTTTCCAGAGAAAAATCAAGTCCATGACGGACATGCATACGACGCCGGCAACCACTGCGAGGGGTAGACCGGAAAATAAGCCAAGAATGAGAGAGAATCTTAATATCCATCCGATAAACATCAAGATAACCCCCCGTAGAATCATATTCAGTCCTCCCACCCACCACCGCTGCTTTTGTCGAAACAACTGATTCAAGTCAGCACAGGGTTTGCTCCTGACCACGGTTTTCGGATTGACCGGGAAGCGAACTTTAAAATGTGTTTTCTGTAAAATCGATTGCACCAGGGCATAATCTTCTGTTACGCTGAAGGGAATGTTCTTGAATCCCCCGGTCAAGTCGTACGCTGCCCGGCGAACGGAGAGATTATTGCCGATCGCCGTTAACGGAGTTCCCAATCCCGCCGCCGCCGCAGCAAGGCCGTAGAGAAAGAGCCAATCGAGCGTCTGGACGCCCTCGAAAGTCCGACGGGCCTCAAGGAGTGTGAAACCTCCCACAACTCCAGTTTCCTTATCAAAGGATCGCACGGTTTCCCCGACCCATTCCGGCGGAACGGTGCAATCTGCGTCGGTAAACATCAGAATTTCGCCGCGAGAAGCGTCGATTCCCTGAGCAACGGCGTTGGTTTTTCCTCTCAGGTTCCCGGAACCCGGATTTGTGGAAACGAGTTTCATCCAGGGATGACCGCGAACGATTCCTTCGGCGATTTCCCGGGTTTTGTCCACCGAGCCGTCATTCACGATGATCACTTCGAGCTTTTCCCGGGGATAATGCACATTTGCTATGGATCGAAGGCACTCCCCGATGGATTCCTCTTCATTTCGCGCCGCGACGATGACTGATACGGCCGGTTCGTAGTCCTCGCTTCTGCGGTAATTGTTGGCTCTTCCGAGACCGAAGCGAAGATACAACATCGTTACGCTGTAGAGTGCGGTCGCGCCGAGAAGTATCGTTTCAATCATGCAATCGCCTGATTTAAAGAGAACGAATGTATAAAAAGGATTCCACTGAAACAATGGGAACTCAATAGCCAATGAGGAGTGCGAACTATATATATAGAGGAACCCTCCAGTATAGAATCTGCATCGATTCTAAACGCATTGATTCTCCTCCCCGTTTGACTATATTTGACTCGCATGATGAAGACTCCCCTCGTAATCGGGATCGCCGGAGGCACGGGTTCGGGAAAAACCACCGTTACGACGAAGATCCTCGAACGGCTGGACGTCGGGAAGGTGGTGGTCCTGAAGCAGGACTACTATTATAAGGACCTCTCCGCGTTCAGAGGAATTCCCCCGGAACGCATAAACTTTGACCACCCTGACGCATTCGAAAGTTCTCTCCTTATCAAACACGTCTCGCAGCTTAAGCGAGGGCGGCCGATCCGGCAGCCGGTTTACGAGTTTTCCACGTCGAAAAGGATGAAGGAAACCACTCCCGTTGAGCCGAGAAGCGTCATCATCGTGGAGGGGATTCTCATCTTCACAGACCGTGACCTGCGAGATCTGATGGATATCAAGATATTCGTGGATACGGATGCCGATGAGCGGCTCTTGCGGCGGCTTCGGAGGGATCTGGTCGAGCGGGGGCGCAGTATTGAATCCGTGATGAAGCAGTACGTCGAGACGGTCAAACCGATGCACGAAGAATTTGTCGAACCGAGCAAACGCTGGGCCGATGTGATCATCCCGCGGGGAGGGCAGAATGCCGTGGCGATCGATATGGTAGTCACAAAGATCCGCGAGCTGCTTTCGCAACTATGATCATGGAATAGTTTTCGGAGAGCTGAGCGGGCAGCTGCGGCCGTATTTGATTGTTGGGAGGAAAAATGATATATTTTTGACACTGTTTTCTCACTTTCACGGCTATGAACAGAACCTCCCCCGGCATACTCTCCGTCCCTCAAGCGCTTCAGCATTCCAATTACAAGAAAACCGTTCTTCCCAACGGCATCCGCATCGTGTCGGAAGAGATTCCCTACGTGCGTTCGATCTCCGTGGGGTTCTGGATTGAGGTGGGCTCTCGCGACGAACATCCCGAAAACAACGGCATCTCGCACTTCCTCGAACACATGGTCTTTAAGGGGACAAAACGCTATTCTGCCCAGCAGATCGCCCGCAGCCTCGAGGGGGTCGGCGGTTACCTCAACGCATTCACGACAAAAGAGCACACCTGTTTCTACGCCCGGATCCTCGACGACCATCTGCCGAAGGCCATCGATGTGATTTCGGAGCTGGTTCAAAATCCGGTGTTCAACGTGCGCGAGATGGAGAAAGAGAAGAAGGTGATCCTCGAGGAGTTGAAAAACATCGAGGACGATCCCGAAGAGCTCGTTCACGACTACTTCGATCGCAGGCTCTTCCAGGACCATCCCCTTGGAATGCCCATTATCGGCAGGGGGGAGAGCATTCAAAGTTTCTCTCGGGACGATCTGAAAACCTACCGCCAGCGGCATTACGCCCCCGCCCGGATGGTGGTTTCCGCGGCAGGGAATCTGAAGCATGAAAAACTAGTCGAGCTCGTTGAGCGAGCCTTCGCCGGCAACGGGAACGGCCGGTCCCGGCTGAAGCGCGCCGCCGGGCTCAAGCGTCCGAAGCCGGAGCGCGAAGTGCATGAAAAACCGATCATGCAGGCCCATGTCGTCACCGGCACGATGGGTTACAGCGTCCTGAGCAAGGTGAGGTACACGCTCCTTGTGCTGAATACGCTGCTCGGCGAAGGGATGAGCTCCCGCTTGTTCCAGAACATCCGCGAAAAGTACGGTTTTGCTTACAGCATCTTTTCTTTCGCCAACCTTTTAAGCGATACGGGGAACTTCGGAGTCTATGTCGGGACGGATGCAAACAACATTGGAAACTCCGTCGAATTGATCTACAAAGAACTCGAACATTTACGGTCGAAGCCGATCGGAGATGCAGAACTGCGCCGGACCAAGGCGCAACTGAAGGGGACGATGGTTCTGAGCCTCGAAAGCACGACGAACAGGATGACGCGCCTCGGGAGCGGTGAACTCTATTTTGGAGCATTCGTGCCGATCAATCAGATTCTGACCTCGATCGACGCCGTGAGCATCGGCGACGTCTTCGAACTGGCGAAAAAGCTTTTTCAAGTCGAGAAATTTTCCACCGTGATCATCAAGCCATCGGGAAAGGCGCAACTGGCTGCCAGGGCGGCAGTCGCATGAGAAACCTATGATAATCGGAATACCGAAAGAGATCAAAACGAACGAGGACCGCGTCTCGCTCGTCCCCGTGGGCGCCGAGACGTTGACGCGCCTGGGGCACTCCGTGCTGGTCGAAACGAAGGCGGGGCTTGGCAGCGGTTTCGATGACGAAAGTTACAAAAAAGCGGGTGCGGATATCCTCGGATCGCCGAAAGAGATTTACGCAAAGGCGGAGATGATCATAAAAGTGAAGGAGCCGCTGCCGCCGGAGTATCCTCTGATCCGGAAGGACCAGATCATCTTTACCTATTTTCATTTCGCATCAAGCCGGGAGCTGACGGATGCGATGATCAAATCCCGCTGCATCGCGATCGCCTACGAGACGGTCCAAAAAACCGACGGCTCGCTGCCGCTCCTGATTCCGATGAGCGAGGTGGCGGGCAGGATGGCGCCTCAGGAAGGCGCAAAATATCTAGAAAAAACGATGGGCGGCCGCGGCGTACTCCTCGGCGGTGTGCCGGGCACCGAGCCCGTGGACGTCGTCATCATCGGCGGAGGGGTCGTCGGGACCAACGCCGCGAAGATAGCAGCTGGCCTTGGGGCGAAAGTGACCATCCTTGACAGCAACCTGTACCGGCTGCGATACCTGGAGGATGTGATGCCCAAAAACGTCGTGACGGTCATGTCGCACCCGTACAACATCCTGACAGCGATCCGGAAGGCCGACCTGCTCATCGGCGCGGTCCTCATCCCGGGCGCACGTGCCCCGCACCTCGTGACGCGGGCGATGCTGAAGGAAATGAAGCCGGGTTCGGTGATCATCGATGTCTCGGTCGACCAGGGAGGTTGCGTCGAAACCTGCAAGCCGACGACGCACGAAAATCCGACCTATGTGATCGACGGGATCGTCCACTACTGCGTAGCGAACATGCCGGGGGCAGTTCCCTTCACATCCACGCTCGCATTGACGAACGCGACGCTACCGTATGCCACCGAGATAGCGACCAAGGGATTTGCCAAAGCGGTGGCAACGAACAAGGAGATCCGGTGGGGGGTAAACATCGTGGCGGGTAAGATTACGTATAAGCGCGTGGCGGATGCCTTCGGATTGCCGTTCGAGCCCCTCGAAAACTTCGACTAGTGTCGATCTACTTGATCGGATGCAGGCGCTTAATAATCCTGGCTTGCCGCGAGCGGCGGACCGGATAGCCGTGACACGAAAATTGTTGGAGGGAATCTGGTCTCGCTGGATCGGAACCGGCTCCTCTTCCGCAAATCACCTCTCCTTGTGCACTCACCCCGGCAGCATCCACACTTGATACGTCATGCCCAAGCTTACGATTGACGGAAAAGAGCTTGAGGCGCCGGCCTCGAGCACGATCATTCAGGCGGCATTCCAGAACGGGATGTCGATTCCCCATTTTTGCTGGCACCCCCGCCTCTCCGTAGCTGGAAATTGCCGCATGTGCCTCGTCGAGGTGGAAAAACTTCCGAAACTCGTCATCGCCTGCGCGACCCAGGTGGCCGAAGGGATGGTCGTCAAGACAAAATCCGACCGCGTCGTCAATGCGCAACAGGCCGTGATGGAGTTTCTGCTCATCAACCATCCGCTCGATTGCCCCATCTGCGACGAAGCGGGTGAATGCAAGCTTCAGGACTACGCGTACTATTTCAGCACCGGTGTCAGCCGGTTTGAGTTCAACAAGGTTCGCAAACCCAAACGGGTCGAGCTCGGTCCCAATGTCACGCTCGATGTTGAACGCTGCATCATGTGTTCGCGGTGTATCCGGTTTTGTTCCGAGATTGCGAAGAACCCCCAATTGCTGTTCGCGCAGCGGGCTGACCACGTGGAGTTGACAACCTTTCCGGGCGAGAAGCTCGATAATCCGTATTCCATGAACACGATCGATATTTGCCCGGTCGGCGCGCTGACGAGCAAGGACTTCCGCTTCAAGGCCCGTGTGTGGGAAATGTCTGCGACGGAGACGGTCTGCCAGGGATGCGCGCGCGGCTGCAATATGAACATGTGGGTCCGCAACAACGAAATCCTGCGGCTGACTCCGCGCCATAACCCGGAGGTGAACGACGATTGGATGTGCGACTACGGGCGCCTCCGTACGTTCGGGTTTGTGAACGCTGCCGACCGGATCACAGAGCCGATGATCCGGAAGGACGGAAAGCTCGTGCCGGTCGGATGGGATGAGGCGATCTCCAGGACTGCGCTGGAATTGAAGTCGTTCGATGGCCCCGAAATCGGCGGGATCGGCTCGCCCTATTCGACGAATGAGGACAATTATATTTTCGTAAAGTTGATGAAACATGTCGGATCGGGAAAACCTCTTCTCATGAAGCACGTGTCCCCGGGAGATGAGGATGATATTCTTCTTCGCGCCGACAAGACCCCCAATAGCAGGGGTGCGAGCGAGGTGGGCGTCGTGTCGGGGTCTGACGACCTGGAACCTATCCTGAGGGGGGTCGACAAGGGAGTTATCAAGGCGCTGTATGTCCTCGACGAGGACATTGCCGCCGATCCCAGGGTGGCGGAGACGCTGTCGAAGCTGAATTTTCTCGTGGTGCACGCGTCGAACGCGAATGAGACGACAAAGATTGCCGATGTCGTTCTCGCCGGTTCGACATATGCGGAAAAACACGGCACGATCGTGAATTTCCAGGGTCATGTCCAGCGGCTGAAGCCGGCGGTGGCGACGGCGGAACTCGACCGCGCTCTCGACGGCTTTGCCATGAGCCGGCTCGACAAGTTCGGGGCTCCGAACGACCGGTGGACGAAGTCGCCGAAGCGCGATGCACGCCCGAGCTGGCGGATCCTGACGAGCGTTGCGGGCGCGCTGGGTGCGAAATGGAAATTCAACGCCGCCGAAGACATTTTCAATGAAATAGCGGCCACGGTAGCCGCCTTTAACGGAATCTCTTATCATCGCATCGGCTCCCGCGGCGTAAAGCTGACTGAGAAAACCGGCGTCCAGGTTGGTGCCGCAAGCGGGACAAGCGGGACAGGCGGGACGAGGCAAGCCTGATGGAAATTCTCATTGCAACGATCAAGATTGCCGTCGTACTTTTTGTCCTGCTCACAGCCGTTGCCTACATCACGCTGTTAGAGAGGAGAGTGGCCGCTGCGATCCAGAACAGAGTCGGTCCGAACCGGGTCGGATGGAACGGCCTCCTCCAGCCGCTTGCCGATGTCCTCAAGCTCGTCACCAAAGAAGACATCGTGCCGAAGTCAGCGAACAGGTTCATCCACGACCTGGCGCCGGTCATCTCCATCGGTGTCGCACTGTC
This sequence comes from Bacteroidota bacterium, assembly GCA_035635475.1. Classification (GTDB taxonomy): domain Bacteria; phylum Bacteroidota; class Ignavibacteria; order UBA10030; family SZUA-254; genus VBOC01. The sequence continues at coordinate 7,943 of DASQAZ010000043.1, forward strand.
GACCTTTGCCGTCATTCCGTTCGGCGATTCGATCAATCTGTTTGGCCATGATGTGAAGTTGCAGATCGCCAGCGTGGACATCGGGATATTGTATATTCTCGCGCTCACTTCCCTGGGCGTCTATGGCGTGACGTTGAGCGGGTGGTCTTCCAACAGCAAGTACTCGCTCCTTGGGGGGCTTCGCTCCTCGGCGCAACTGATCAGCTATGAACTCGCGATGGGCCTTTCGATTATCGGCGTCGTCATGATTTCCGGGACTCTCCAGCTCGACAAGATTGTCGAGGCGCAGGCAGGGTGGAGGTGGAACATCTTCCTTCAACCGCTCGGATTTATTCTGTTCGTGATCTCTTCGTTTGCGGAGACGAACCGGCTCCCGTTCGACCTTCCGGAAGCCGAACCGGAGCTCGTCGGCGGCTATCACACCGAGTACAGCGGGTTGAAGTTCGGCCTCTTTTATCTGTCGGAATATGCCAGCATGCTCACCGCGAGCGCGATCATCACGACTCTGTACCTGGGCGGATGGCAGGTTCCTTTTCTGGCGCATTCGGGATATTCCCCGGAATGGATCAGCATCCTGCAGGTGCTCGGGTTTTGTCTCAAAGTGAGCTTCATGGTTTTTTTCTTCATTGCGATACGTTGGACCCTCCCGCGCTTCCGGTATGATCAATTGATGAATCTGGGATGGAAAGCGATGCTTCCGCTCGCGATCGTGAATTTGCTGTTAACCGGTTTGGTGGTGCTGATATTGTGACCGCGAACCATCCCAAGATCGTCCACCGGAGGGATCTCTCGTTCTGGGAGAAACTTTATCTTCCCCAGATTTTCGGGGGCTTGCGCATCACTCTCTCTCAGTTGTTCAAGCCGCGGTTCACGCGGCAATATCCGGAGGAGAGGTGGAATCCGCCGCCTTCCTTCAGGGGCCGGCCCGTCCTCGTCGAGGACGGAGGGATCGAGCGGTGCGTTGCGTGCGGGCTATGCGCCCGGGTTTGCCCCGCGCTTGCGATCGAGGTCCAGGGCTCCGAAACCGAATTGCCGAAGGAGCGCTATCCGGTCAAGTTCGAGATTAACATGCTGCGGTGCATTTTCTGCGGATTTTGCGAAGAGGTATGTCCCGAAGAGGCGATCGTCATGAGCAAGGAATACGAGCTGACGTTCACGAGTCAGGAAGACGGAATCTTCGGAAAGGACAAGCTCCTGATGCCCGCCGAGAAGCTCAAGGACCGGATCGATTTCCTCCGTCAGAACCGGTGAGAGTGGAGTCTCTCTGAATATGAAGTCTCCCTGAATATGAACTCTTGATGAATGTGAGCTATCTATGAAGATGAAGACGCTCTGTGCGCTCGCTTCAATCCTTCCCACTCTTACAACCGCCCAACTTGCCGTGCACTATCAACGATTTTCACTGCCGAATGGACTCCAGGTCATACTTCACGAGGATCATTCCGTCCCGGTCGTCTCCACCAATATCTGGTATCACGTGGGCTCGGCCAGAGAGAAGCCGGGCAGGACGGGGTTCGCGCACCTCTTCGAACACATCATGTTCGAGGGATCGGGGCATGTTCCGCTGGGGATGTTCGACGAATGGCTCGAAGCGGCGGGAGGCGATAACAACGCGTCCACCAACACCGACCGGACGAACTATTGGGACAACGTCCCGAGCAATGCGATCGAGCTCGCGCTGTTTCTCGAGTCAGATCGGATGGGGTACCTGATCGATGCGATGTCTCCGGGAAAAGTCGACGCCCAGCGCGACGTCGTCAAGAACGAACGCCGCCAGTCGTATGAAAACCAGCCCTACGGCATGTCCTCCATCATGATCGACGAGAATCTCTATCCTCCCGATCATCCGTATCACTGGCCCACGATCGGCTCGATGGAAGATCTCACGGCGGCGAGCTACGACGATGTCGTCGAGTTCTTCAGGAAGTATTACGTTCCGAACAATGCCAGCCTCGTCATTGCCGGAGATATCGATCCGGAAAATACCAAGTCCCTCGTGCAAAAGTGGTTTGGCGAAATACCCCCCGGAAAGCCGGTCCTGCCTCCCGCCGCGCCCGTCGCCTATGTCTCGCAGGAGAAACGGCTGGTCATGGAAGATAAAGTCCAGCTTCCCCGCCTTTACCTCAACTGGATTACGCCTCCGCATCTTCAGCCCGGGGATGCGGAGCTGGATGTCCTTGCGAACATCCTGGCAGGGGGGAAGAACTCCAGACTTTATAAGCGACTGGTGTATGACTTGCAAATCGCGCAGGATGTCTCTGCCAACCAGGAGTCGCAGTCGCTGTCGTCGAAATTTGCCATCGAGGCGACTGCCCGCAGCGGACATACGCTGGCGGAGCTCGAACAAGTGATACGGCAGGAGATTCAGAAGATCAAGAACACCGCGCCTGCTCTGCGGGAGCTTCAGCGGGCGGTCAATGAATACGAGGCGAGCTTTCTCAACCGATTGGAGCGCATCGGCGGGTTCGGAGGCAAGGCGGATCAATTGAACGCCTACTTTACCGAAACCGGAAACCCCGATTATTTCAACGAAGACCTTGCCAGGTACAGAGCGTTGGCCCCCGACGATATCCAGAGCATCGCCATGACGTACCTCCGCGACGACGGGGATGTTGTGCTGAGCGTTGTTCCGGAAGGGAAGAGGGATCTTGCCGCCCCCGGCAAAGAGGGAGGCCAGTGATGAATTTCGGGATTGAGCGAATCTGCGAACCCAACACGTTTCTCCGAAGTATCTCCATGGGCATTTCGGCGTTTCTATTTCTAATGCCAATGTCTGCCGGCCTCGGACAAAAACCCGACAGAACGAAGCCGCCCCGGCTCGGACCCTCGCCGTCGTTAAAACTGCCGCCGATCCAGCATCTCAAGCTGCCGAACGACCTGCCGGTTCTTTTGATGGAGAAGCACCAGGTTCCCCTGGTTCAATTCGAGCTTATTGTTTTTACGGGATCGGCGATGGATCCGCCCGAGATGAAGGGGGTCGCGAGCATCGCGGCGGCGATGATGGACGAGGGCGCCGGATCGAGGAACGCCCTGGAGCTGGCCGATGCCATCGACTTCCTCGGCGCGAATGTCAACACGTTTGCAGAACAGCACTATTCGGGGGTCGTGCTGCACACTCCCCTCTCAAATCTTGACTCGGCGCTCGCGCTCTTTGCCGATGTGGCGCTGCACCCCACCTTTCCGGCGGAAGAGCTCGAACGGATAAGGAAGGAACGCCTCACGACGCTGGCGCAATGGCATGACGAACCGCCGCAGATCGCAACCGTGCTTCTGGGCAAGACGCTGTTCGGAACGGCGCATCCGTACGGGAGAGTCCAGTTCGGGGATGAAAAGAGCCTCCGGTCGATCAGCGTAAACGATTTGAAGAAGTTCCACAGTACGTACTTCCGGGCGAACAATGCGAGCCTGATCATCGTCGGAGACGTCACGGCCGGTTCGATCCTGCCGAAGCTCGAACAACTTTTTGGAAAGTGGGATAAGGGCAAAGTAGAACAGCCGTCGATTCCCCCGGTCGAACAAGTCAAGGACCGGATGATCTACCTGGTCGACAAGCCGGGAGCCCCGCAATCCGTCATTCGGATCGGCCGGATCGGCGCGCCGCGGCTCACGGAAGATTATTTCCCCCTGCTGGTGATGAATACCATTCTCGGCGGTTCATTCACTTCCCGCCTCAACCAGAACTTGCGCGAACAGCACGGTTACACGTACGGCGCGGGATCTGCGTTCGAATTCCTCCCAACGCCCGGCGCATTCGAGGCGGGAGCGGACGTTCAGACGAAAGTGACCGACAAGTCGCTGGCGGAATTCATGAAGGAGCTCAATGGAATCCGGCAGAGCGTCTCGGACACCGAGCTGATGCGGGCGAAGAATTACCTGACGCTCCGGTATCCCGGGAACTTCCAGTCGGTTGCCCAGGTGGCGCGGCAGCTTCGTGACCTCGTTCTTTATCACCTACCGGACGATTACTTCAACGACTACAGCAGACGGATCCTTGCGGTAACGAAGGAAGATGTGGAACGCGTCGCGCGTAAGTACATCGACCCGGAGAAGATCGCCATCGTCGTCGTTGGAGACCGAAAGTCGATCGAACAGGGCGTTGCGTCACTCAAGCTGGGACCGATCAAACATCTTTCGATTGATGATGTTCTCGGGCCCGCGCCGGCGCTGGGACCTGGCAGGTAAGACTAAGTCGGACGCGGAACGTCCCTGCCACCGTTCCGGCACGGAGCATCGGATCGAGAAATGCCGCGAGTCGGCACGAGAAAAAGAGCGGCGGAACGAGAAAGAAACGCGTAATTCCAGCAGGTCGAGCATGTTGAATGATGTTAAGGGCCTCATTAGCGGTGTCCGCCACGTTTTGGCTGCTCCGAAAAGCTCCCAAAATCTCATTCGAGTTTGAATTCTCGCCATATTCCGGTACATTAGATTGACGACGGGCAGCCCGCGCCCTCGAATCCTATCCATTTCATGTATGTTGAAGGGGTGTCTATGAAACAAGCTTACCGCCTGTCGTTATTCTGCATTCTTCAACTCCTCCTGTTGTTCACGACCGATACGTTCTCGCAGATCACCGCCTGGCGCAAGAAATTCGACGGCCAGGGGTTTTCGCTCGGAATCAACCCGGTAAACCCGCACACGATTTACACTGAGGGCAACGACAACCGCCTCTACGTGTCGCGGAATCAGGGACAAACGTGGAGTCAAGTGTCCTCCTGGAGCTTGCCGTACCAGCTTCGAGAAATCCTCGTTCATCCCAATGATACTCTAACGATATTCGCGGTGAATTTCAGCGACGGCCTCTTGAGAACTAGAAATGGGGGCTTGACCTGGGATACGGTGATCGTCAACTACGGGATCGATGGTGAGTCTGTCTGTTATGACCCCCTGCACCCCGACACGATGTATGCGGGGAACTTCGGAAATGCGGCTATCTACCGTTCGATGAACCGGGGCGCCACATGGTCTTTCATGGGATTCGCCGGGTCTTCGGATATCTGTGGTTTGGCGGTTCGTCCGGACAGCGCGAACATTCTCTATGCGGGAACCGGCAGCGGCACGATTTCAAAATCGACGAACTCCGGCGTGACGTGGTATCAGGTGAAATCCGGGGGCTCATCGGAAATCCCTCGAATCGTCGTCAATCCGGTCAATCCCCAGATCGCTTACGCGACTGGCTTTTACGGAAACGTTGCCTCGACGGGCGTGTGGAAAACGACCGACGGCGGCCAAAATTGGTTCCTCACCGCCCTCGCAAACAAATCGATGTGGAGTATCGACATCGATCCCCGCCACCCCAATACGCTCTATTCAGGGACGTTCGACGAATATAACGCCAGCGTTTACAGGACCACAGACGCGGGGGCTTCATGGACCCAGCTGGACAAGGGATTCCTCGCGTATAATTCGATGTGGAACCTTCATCTCGACCCTCTCGACAGCACGAAGGTCTATGTCGGGGTTACCAATGGTTCCTTCGGTGCGGAGGGCGTGTTCAGACTTGAGAGTGCGACCGCAGGTGCGGCAGGGCAAGTCCGTGACAGCCTCAACAATCATCCGATCATATCCGGCACCGTTCAACTGACGCCCGCGGGAGACGTTGTCGATCTTAGTTATACGCAGGGTACCTACGCTTTTTATCGTTACAGCGGGGACACCACGTCAGTTTACAATATCAATGTCTACATCAACTCACAGCTGTTTGCGCAGAAGCAAATCACGCTCATCAACGATTCCGTCCTCGCGAAGGATATCATTGTACAGCCAGGGGAGATCCGGGGAAATCTGTTCGACGACCGCAACAGCAATGGGGTGAGGGACGCCGGTGAACCCGGCTTATCGGGATGGATTATCAAGGTAGGTGGGCAGTCGACTCTTACAGTCCAATCGGATACCGGCGGGCACTACCTTATCAGCGACCTTTTTCCCGGCACGTATAACGTGAGCGAACAATCCCACTTCGGTTGGGTCAGAACTTTTCCGGGATCTTCGACCTATTCCCTCCCCGTATCGATGGGAAACAAATTCTACTCCTCGAAGGATTTTGGCAACCACGTGAGTCACCGCGTTGTGAGCGTGAGCCCCGCCTCCGGCAGCAGCAATAATCCGGGATCGGGCACCATCCGAGCGGTGTTCGACACGGTCATGGACGTCACTTCCTTCAGCGACACCAATTCATGGAAAGTTTGGGGATCGTCGAGCGGCAGGCACAGAGGATCGTTCATTTTCGATCCAGCGGATACCTCGGTCACCTTTACTCCGGCCGATACATTCTGGGCCGGAGAGGTTGTCACCGTCGATATTTCGAATAAGTCGAAAACAGCGATAGGCTCGCCCATCACGGCGTACTGGGATCAATTCACGATCGGCCTTCCGCCGGCTACCGGAAAATTCATGCCGAAAGTCGACTATCTGGTCGGATCAGGCCCATGGGCCCTGGCCGTGGCCGATGTTAACAAGGATGGACGTAACGACATCGTTGTTGCGAACGCAAATTCAAACACGGTGTCGGTCTTGATCAATAACGGCAACGGCACGTTTGCGGCAGGCGCCACTTACATAACGGGTCTCAATCCGCGGGCAGTTGCAGTGGGCGACCTCAATAACGACGGTTATCCGGATATTGTTGTCGCGAACAACGGATTTACCAATGTAACGGTGTTGAAGAACAACGGTGACGGCACGTTCGGGGGCAGAGCCGATATTTCGGCTGGCGGAAACCCTTCCTCGGTCGCCCTGGCGGACCTCGACGGGGATGGCAACCTTGACATCGTGATTACGAATACAAATTCGAACACCCTTGCCGTTTTGACGAACGACGGTGCGGGAAATTTTCCATCGCTCCATTCCTTTGCGTCGGGAACTGCGCCGTGGTGGAGCGCGATAGCAGACATGAATCGCGACGGCGGCGTCGATGTGGTGGTTGCCAATAGCTTAACGAACTCGACTTTATCCATTCTCTCGAATATCGGAAGCGGCAACGTGGCATTGAATTCCTCATACGGCGTCGGATCGTTCTCCCGCGGCGTCGCGGCGGCCGATTTCAATAACGACGGGCGGCTTGATCTCATTGCGCCGAATTCTACATCCAACACGGTCTCTCTCTATCCTCAGGATGGGAGCGGGAACTTCGGTCCGCGCACGGATCTGGCAACCGGCGCGGCTCCCTGGGCGGTGGCAACCGGCGATCTTGATGGTGACGGCCTGCTCGACTTTTGCATCAGTAATGCCACTGCCAACACACTTTCCGTGTATCAGAATGGGGGCGGGACCAGCTTCACCCGCACCGACCTTCCCACAGGGCTCGGGCCTCACGGCGTGGCTATCGCCGACCTGGACGGTGACGGCGATCTCGACGTTGTCGTGGCGAACACGGGGTCGAGTACGGTCTCAGTCTACCTCAACAGTATCATCATATCAAGCCTGACCGGATGGAATCTCATCTCCATACCGACAGAAGAGCAAATTCCCACGAAGTCGGCCATTTTCCCAAATGCCGTCTCGAGGGCGTTCGCCTACGCGGGCGGATATGTGCCTCGCGACACGCTTACACACGGACCCGGTTACTGGGTTAAGATCGATACCGCGCGAACCCTCGGGTACGACGGCCACATGATTCTCAGCGACAACGTTCCGGTGAGCTCAGGCTGGAATCTCGTCGGAAGCCTGGGCAGGCCTTTTAATACAAGCACGATTACGAGCAGCCCGCCCGGGATCGTTGCGTCTGCCTATTTCGGGTTCAATGGTTCATATCAGATTGCGACCTCGATAACGCCCGGGGAGGGTTATTGGGTGAAAACGAGCGCCGCCGGGACGCTGCAGACGAATGCGCCGCCCGCACAGCAGCCCCGTAAGAAGAGCGCCGGGTCCGATGAGCTGGCAATGTTCAATTCTCTGGTCATCGAGGATAACGCCGGGCATCGACAGACTCTTTATTTCTCCTCGGCTCCGGAAGCCGTTGCTCTTCTACCGCGCTACGGGGTTCCGCCGCCTCCTCCAGAACGCTCATTCTACGCTCACTTCGCGGCGGCAGGTGCCCGACTGGCTGAAGCAGTCCGGCCCAACGGGCGGGGGTCGTTTCCGATTAAGATCAGCAACGCGTCGTACCCTCTGGTTCTCACCTGGACGATAAAGACTGATGAAACGCGGAGATGGGTTCTTTCCGCGGGCGCGATAGGAAAGGAAATGACGGAAAACGGGAAGTTGATCGTTCCCGCCGATGAAGCCGGATCTGCGATACGGTTGGAAGCGCTTTCAGAGAAGGGATCCCTGGTCCCGTCCGAATTCGCCCTCGACCAGAATTTCCCAAACCCTTTCAATCCATCGACGGAACTCCGTTACCAGCTCTCGGGAGAGGGCCATGCAACCCTGACGATACACAATGTGCTGGGACAGGAGGTGGCCCGCCTTGCGGACGCGGATCAGCCTGCAGGATACTATGCAATCCGGTGGGATGCCGCGAATCGCCCGAGCGGAGTGTACTACGCCCGCCTCACCGTCAGCTCACAGACGGGAAAGCAATTGTATCAGACGGCGAGGAAGCTCTTATTGATGAGGTAAGGGGAGGAACTTCCAGGCTCGGTCGATACTCGGGCTGGTTGTTGTGTTTGTTCTTGCTTCAAATAACTTCAGCCAGCGGACAGGTCGATAGCCAACAAGTTCGGAGCCGGATCAAGATATCCGGCGGGATCAGCATGCCGGCGGGGGATTTTTCATCGACATCCTCCGCAAGGGAAGGGTTCGCGAAACTTGGCTTCTCGGTTGGGGCGGAGTTCTACACCGAAATCTTTGAGAATTGGGAAGCTGGGTTGGGAGGCGCCTTCAGCGTGAACGGTCTGGATGCCGCAGAGCTTCAACGGCAAGCCCAGTCCTCCAACCCCGGATCGAAGGTTGACGCAGGCAGTTGGCAGCTTCTCTGGGTGATGGGGGGCGTGGGCTTTAAGTTTCCAGTTTCAAAAACAATCGGCGTTTACGGGAGAGGAAACGGCGGCCTACTTTTTGGAAGGCTGCCTGACATAACAGTGACAGGCGGAAGCGCCACCACCCATACCAGTTCAACCTCCGCCACCACCTCCGCCCTTGGATTGAGCTTGGGAGTCTTGATCGATCGAAGCTATGACCTGGGTTTCTCTTACTTCAGCGCAGAACCGGAATACCACGTTTTCGTAACTTCGGAAAACAATTCACTCAACGCCAGCCTCAAGCAACCCACCACAAATATCCTGTTGACTCTAGGTTACAACTTATGAGGCCGACTCGTCCTGACAAATCGGGGTGAGGGTGATCAAGCCCATCATCTTCGGTGCCACCGGAATGGTCGGGGAGGGAGTTCTCCACGAGTGTCTCAATCATGCCGAAGTCGAATCAGTCTTGGTCGTTGGCAGAAAATCGTGTGAGTTGAAGAATGAGAAACTGAAGGAGCTTCTTCTCGCAGATTTCTTCGATTACTCGAAGATTGAAGCAAACCTGAAGGGTTTCAATGCCTGCTTTTTTTGCCTGGGGGTCTCCTCCGTGGGAATGAAAGAGGAAACATATACGAGGATCACCTACGACCTCACGATGCTCGCGGCGAGCACTTTGTCAAGGCTCAATCCCGGAATGGTGTTTTGCTATGTCTCGGGAATGGGGACCGACAGTACCGAACAAGGGCGCAGCATGTGGGCGAGGGTGAAAGGGAAGACCGAAAATCACCTGATGAAACTTCCGTTCAAAGATGTGTACTTGTTCAGACCGGGGTATATCAAACCCATCAAGGGTCTAAGAAACGCTCATGCATTATCCAGGCTGGCGGGATTGTTCTATCCGGTGTGGGAGTTCCTTCTTCCGGGGTATGTTTGCACCCTCGAGGGGTTGGGTCTGGCAATGGTTCAGGCGGCCGGCCATGGTTCTCCAAAGCGGATTCTGGAGAACAGGGATATCGTTCAACTAGCCGGTATGAACTCGGGTGGCAGGGTCTAGCCCGGTGTCGGGTCCCTCTTAGGACCGAAGCTGCTTCCACCAGTTGTTGACGACGTCGGCAACGACTGTCTCCGCGTTTTTCTTCCTCCACTTCTCGAAGAACTTGATGTCGCCGCTCGCGGGCTCCGGCGAGGGCCTATCGAGCATGACCCGAACCGGAATGGGGACGGCGTCGCCGATGAAAAATGCCTCGCCCTGGCTGAGCGTCGGAAGCACGTCGATCACGTTCGCCAGCGAATCAGGCACGAGCTTGCGCACGTAGGCCTGGTCGTGCGGGTTCAGCAGCCGCATCGCGATGAAATTGTTGCACTGTGCGGTGATCGTTTCTGAAATCTCCGCGGGACGCTGGCTCACGATCATACAGCTCACGCCGTACTTTCTTCCTTCCTTCGCAATCCGCTCGACGGTCTGCCGCGCGGCCTTGCTCCTGCCCGTCATCGAAAGGTACGTGTGCGCCTCCTCGAAAACGATCAAAACCGGGAAATCCTGCCGTGCCTTGTTCCAGAGGTTGAAATCAAAAATGACTCTCCCCAGGAGGGATACGAGCACGTTGATCACGTCGAACGGAACCCTGCTGAGGTCGATGACTGTAACCTGTTTCCCCGTGTCGAGCCCGAATAATTTTGTGAGAAGGGGGGCCAGAGTGTCCGACGACTTGTATTTCTGCGGCCGGAACAGGAACTCGTACCGCTTATCCGTGAGCCTTCCCTCCAGACGGACGAGAAATCGCGTGAACTGACCGTAGAACGGGCCTTCCTTTCCGCCGAGTGTGCGTTCGGTGTCGAGAGAGCGCATGCGCGCGCTCACCTCCAGAAAATCGAAGAATACCGGCGTGTCGATGGTCAGGAACTCCTTCAGCGGCACATTTTTTCCCCGCTTTGAGTCCATGATGGCCTCCTTCATGATGCTGACCTGGTTGGTTGCCGACGGATCGGTCTCATCGACGAACGTTTCGACAAGCTCGTCGAAGTTCATCAGCCAGTAGGGCAGCTCCAGCTCCGTGATCTTGATGATGTTTCCGCGCTCCGTGAACGCGTGCTGGTACTCGCCGTGCAGGTCCAGGATAATAATGTGCGTATTCTCAAACTTGTCGACTTTCTGCAGGATGGAAGCGGTCGTGCACGATTTCCCGGAACCGGTCGAGCCGAAGAGCGCGATGTGTTTCGCGAAGAATTTATTGGGATCGAGATAGATCCGCTCCTGCTCAAACGACGAGAGCGTTCCGGGAGAAAAGCCGCCCTCACGATAAACGGCGAAGATCTTCTGCAAGTCCGCACTCTCCGGGAGCTGCACCGGGCCCCCTACCATGGGGTAGCTGGAGACGCTGCGCTCGAACCGGCCGTCGGACACCGTTCCGATCAGTTGAATCTCGATCTCCTGCCTGATCGGCTGTCCGTCCTCTTTTGCATCCTTTGCCGCTTTCGCCCCCGGAAGGTCGGCGCGGCGGACGGATGTGATGCTTCCGATGACAGAGCGGCCGGCGACCGGCATCATCACATACGAGCCCAGCTTGCCCACTGCCGGTGCCCCTTTCTCTGTCTTTCCATCCTGCGCGGGAACCCCCTGCAGGATGGCTGTAATGGCGACGCTGCCGACGGAAGAGATTGTGCCGATCTGATTTGGCGTTCCCATGGTTACGGTAGCCTCCTAACCCAGCCGTTTGATGACGACCGCTGTCTTGTCGTCTGATTGCGTGCCGAGACTGTTGAATCGTTGAACATCCTCGATGATGAGGCGTGCGATTTCTTTTGCGCCCTGTGAGCGAAAACTGAGAATCTTATCGACGAGCCGATCTTCCCCATAGAACTCGCCGTGCTCGTTTGTGGCTTCGGATAACCCGTCTGTATAGAGGAAGAGAATGTCTCCCGCACCCATCATGACGCTTTCCGTCTTGAACGTCTCGTCGGGAAAGGGGCCCAGGAGCTGCCCGGTCGCCTCGAGATATTCGGGCTCCTTGGAATTCGCGCGAATGAGGATCGGATTATTGTGGCCGCAGTTCGCGTACAGGACTAGCCCGCGGCGGTCGTCGGTCAGCTCGGCATAGAACAGGGAGATGAATTGCTCTTCGGAAAAAGTCTTGTGAAGGAGACGGTTGACGCGGGAGAGCAGCACGCTGATCTTTGTCTGGAATTCAAAGCCCATGCGAAGGGCGCCGGAAAGATATAGCGCCTGGACTGCGGCGGAAACCCCTTTGCTTGCCGCGTCTCCGATCACGACCCCCAGGCGCTCGTTATCCCCCGTAATCTGAAGATAATCGAAGAAGTCCCCTCCCACGATCCGGTCGGGGACCGATATGCCGTACATCTGGTAGTTGTGAAACCGCATCTCGTGCTGAGGGAGGATGCTGCTCTGGATCTCCCGCGCCTTGTCGAGATCCCGCTCGAGGTCCTTCGCCTTTCGCTCGATCCGCTTGCTGCGGAGGACTGACGTGACGGCCGTGCTGATGATGTTCAGGGTCGAAGTCACATTCTCATCGAGGTGTTCGGCGTTAAATGCGAGGACATACGGATACAGTGTGTGCCCGCGCCACTGCACCTTGTCGCCGACGCCGGTGGCCGAGTACCGCAAAATGCCGCGCTTGCGCAGGTATTGATCTTCCTCGTTTGCCAGGACGGTGCGCCGTTTCGGCAGTTCCAGAAACACGGGATAGTCTTTGACCTTCACCTGATAGTTCTGCCGGATCGGTTCCATGTCTCCGACCTGGTGGACAAGCGTATACGCCCCGTTCTTTGGACTGAATTTCCAAATGCGGCTGCCCTTGATCTTGAACTCCTCGTTCGCGACGACTTCTTCAAGGACCCGCTGGAGCAGCTCCTCGGTCTTTTCGAAGGGTCTCGATCCTATACTCTCAATTGTGCGATAGAGTTTGCGAAGCTGCATGAAAAGATTTTCAATGACTGATTCAAACAGACCAAATGTAGCGGGAAAATTGTTAAAACGCAACAAAAAGACCCGATTTGCAAACGGTTTAGAATTTTTCGATATTTTTTCACCATGATTTCATCCTGATGCTGACATCCCGAATCCTGCGGTCTGTTTCGCTGGCTGTTTTGTCGACTCTGACTCTGTGGCGGTCGGAGGGGCAGCCGAACGGCGTGACCTTTGTGGGTCATGCCGACTTTCCACACGGATCGTCGTCCAGCGGTTTCAAGTATTCGAGCTGCTGGGGTTGGGTTTCTCCCGACGGCCGTGAGTACGCCCTGATCGGCGCATACAACGGGGTCTCGATCATCGATCTGAACGGAGACTCCCTGCGGGAGCTTCAGTTTATTCCCGGCCCACCATCGATCTGGCACGAGATGAAGACGTGGGGAAATTACGCGTACTGCGTATCAGAGGGAGGGATGGGAGTGCAGATTGTCGATCTCTCCGGCCTGCCTGACACAGCCGTGTTGGTGAAGAATTTTATTTACATCTCTTCCACACCGCCGGATTCAGGAAAAAGCAATGCGAGGTCCCACACTGTAACGGTGGCGGATGGGTATCTGTATTGTAACGGGAGCCTGACCTGGGGCCCCGCGGGCACTGTTATCTTCTCCCTCCTGGCCGATCCGACAACTCCTGCATTTGCCGGAACCTACGAGCCCCTGTACATCCACGACTCGTACGTTCGCAACGACACCCTGTTCGGGGCTGCGATTTATAACGGCGGCGGGCTGTTCATCGCCGACGTGCACGACAAAGCGAATCCCGTACAGATTACCAAGATCACCTACGCGGGGAGTGGGACGCACAATGCCTGGAGGTCGATGGACGGCAGGTACGTCTTCACGACCGATGAAATCGGCACGACCCACCATAACATGAAGGTGTGGGATATCAGTAATTTGCCTCTGTGGGATTCGGTTACCGTCTACAGCGCGTCGCCGATCGATATTGTCCACAACGTGCACGTCCGGGGGAATTACATTTATGTCGCCCATTATACCGCAGGCATGCGGGTTGTGGATGCGCACGATCCGAGAAATCCCGTTGAAGTCGGGTTCTACGACACATATCCGGGCGCGAGCGGGGGTTATGCCGGAGTCTGGGGCGTCTATCCATACTTCCCTTCGGGCAAATGGATCGCCTCGGACATCGAAACCGGCCTCTATGTCTGCCGGTTCGACAGCCTCAAGCCGCGCGTGCGGCCACGCCTGCTTTTCCCTCCGGATTCGGCTGTGAGCACCGCCACCAAGCAATTTCGCTGGACATTAGCGGCAAACCAAACTGAAGACCCTCATTTTTACCGGCTTCACATCAAGGGACCGACAGTTGACACCGTCTTCCGAACCATCGATACTGTCTTTCAGGCACCCGACGTTGATCCCTTCGGGAATGGGGGATCGTTCCGATGGTATGTTACCGTGTGCGATGAATTCACCGAAGTGTCGAGTCAGGACACGTTTCATTTCTCTCGCCTTCCTGCCTCCGTAGCGACGGAGCGGAGCGTTCCGAAAAGTTTTTCGCTCGCTCAGAATTATCCCAACCCCTTCAACCCGATGACGAAGATCGAGTTTACGCTTGCCGAGCGAACCGATGTGACGCTTATAGTCTACGATCTTCTGGGAAAACCGGTGCGGGTGCTCCTCAATGGCGAGCGGCTGCCCCGGGGGAAGCAGGAGGTGGTGTTCGATGCCTCCAACCTCGCCACCGGGACGTACTTCTATCGCCTCGTAACGCCGCGCTATACGCAGACAAAGAAATTGATCCTATCAAGGTAGGCGCTTCGTTCCGTCCCGCGTAATCCGGCACCCCGGAATTGGGGATGAGCCAGTACCGGGAACTATTCGCAATTGCATCTTTCCAGCGTAGTTATTACATTCTGCACGTCCGCTGCTTAGGCCATTTGGGGAGAATTCCGCGGGCGTATTTCGCAGTTCAAAACCTACCACCATCAAGCTGGGGGACCTATGAAACGAGTAATCGTTATTCTTTTCATCGGCGCGCTTGCCACCACGACTATGTTCGGTCAGGGTGTAACCACTTCGTCGATGACCGGGCTAGTCACGACCGATCAGGGAGAACCGCTGCCGGGCGCGAACGTCATCGCTGTCCATGAACCGACCGGTACCAAGTACGGAGCTCCCACGCGAGTAAACGGTCAATTCGACATTCAGAACATGAGGATCGGCGGGCCTTATACGGTTACCGTTTCACACATCGGCTACAAGACCGAGAGCCAGAAAGACCTGTATCTCCGCCTGGGACAGGCAACGCGCATCGACTTCAAGTTAGTTGAAGAGGCGATACAGGGAAAGGAGGTCGTTATCACAGCAGAGAACGACCCAGTCCTCAACCCCGGCCGAACGGGGGCGGCAACTTTCATCAACCCGGACCAGGTGAGTGAGCTACCCTCTGTCAAGCGAAGCACAAGAGACCTCACCAGACTGGACCCACGCAGCGACGGCAATTTCAGTTTCGGAGGGCGGAATTGGCTTTATAATAACATATCCCTCGACGGTTCTTATTTCAATAATCCCTACGGCCTCGACGATCCTGCCCCGGGCGGACAGGCAGGCGCGGAACCGGTGCCGTTCGACGCGGTCGAGCAGGTCCAGGTTTCCGTCGCTCCTTTTGACGTGCGCGAGGGGGGATTCACCGGAGCGGGGATCAATACCGTCACCAAGAGCGGTACCAACGACTTCAAGGGTTCGCTGTACAGCTTTTTCAGAAACGAACACCTTCTCGGCAACACGGTGAGGGGGGCGAAAGTAGTCGCCAATCCGAGCCTCTCGTTCAACCAATCGGGCTATACCGTGAGCGGCCCCGTCATCCCGAACACGTTGTTTTTCTTTATGAACGGAGAAACCGAGCGGCGGGAGGACCCGGGCTCGGACTTCGCTGCATTCCGAGGCACGGCGGGTCCGGGCGTTTCAAGGGTAAAGGCGTCGACGATGGACTCCATCCGCCAGCGAATGATGTCGGTGTACGGATACGACCCCGGCGCCTACGAGGGATTCGTCCACCACACCGACAACGAGAAACTGCTCCTGAAGTTGGATTGGAACGCGAACGAGGATAACAACCTGACCTTTCGTTTCGACTATCTCAATGCGCGCCGCGGTCTGCCGCCGCACCCGTTCGTGCTTAGTTACGGCAACACCGGGCGCGGCCCGAACGAAAACAGCCTGCCCTTTTCAAACGCGGGATATACGATCAACAACCACTTGAACTCCTTTTCGCTGGAGGCAAACAGCCGGCTGGGGACATTCGGCAACCGTTTTTTTGCGAGCTATAACCGATTCCGGGACTATCGGGATCCGTTCAGCAGGCCGTTTCCCACGATCGAGATCGCGCAGGATGGGGTCACCTATACGACACTCGGCCACGAGCCCTTTTCGATCCACAACATCCTCGACCAGGACGTGTGGCAGTTCACCGACAACTTCAGCTACTTCGCAGGCAATCATGTGATTACTGTTGGCGGCAACTTTGAGAAGTTTTCGTTCTTTAATGCCTTCAACATTTTCCGCTACGGCGTCTTCTTCCTGCCGCCGTCTATCGGCGGGACAACCTACTCATCCGTTGCGGAATTCTTCCGGTACACCGATCCCACGGATACCCTGTTCAGAGACTTCAATGCGGAGGTGACAGCGGAAGATAAAGCTCCATACAAGGGAGAAGATATTAGTGTGGGGCAGCTCGCGTTTTACGGACAGGATGAGTTCCTGGTCTCCAAAAACTTCAGTCTCACCTACGGGCTGAGGGTCGACTTCCCCATGTACTTCAACGACCTCGTGGATAATCCGTTTTCACGTTCACTCAAGGCGCTCGACGCGGACGGGAACCCCGAAATTGTCGATCAGAGCAAGCTCCCGGGCGCGAAGCCACTTTTTTCTCCGCGCATCGGATTCAACTGGAACGCAACAGGAGACCGCTCCACACAACTGCGGGGTGGAACGGGCATTTTCACGGGCCGGCTGCCTTTCGTCTGGATTGGGAATGCCATCTCCAATCCCGGTCAGAACCCGAACCTTCCATCTTACGAGAGATCATTCGATGTAAACGCGATTGCTCCTAATTTCAAGTGGCCGCAGGTGTGGACGACCGATCTTGCACTTGATCAGAAGCTTCCGTGGGACATGCTCGGAACCGTCGAGCTCCTGTATGGTAAGGATATCAACGCGATCTACGTCAGGAACGCGAATCTGCCCGCTCCGGTCCGCTACCTGCCGGACGGGCGTCCTTACTACGGAGGAAGCGGGCTGAACCCCGGCTTCTTCGGCGGTATCTACGTCATCGACAACACAAGCGATGGGTATAACTATACGATCACGGGCCAGCTTCGCAAGACGTTCGATATCGGACTCGCCACCAGCTTGTCGTACACCTATCTGATTGCGAAAAATCAGATGAAGTCAACCGAAATCGCCTTCGCCCAGTGGGGCGGAAATCCGGTCATGGGCAATCCGAACAAGCCCGAGGTCAGTTATTCAGAGTTCGGCGAGAGACAGCGAATCGTCGGAAGCGCAACGTACCGCCACTCATGGTCGGAAAATCTGGCGACCAGCATCGGCTTGTTCGTCGAGGTCGCGGAAGGCAACCGATTTGCCGGAGCCGGCGGAAATCGATACTCTTTTGTCTATTCGGGCGACGTGAATGGGGATGGAAGCAACGGGAACGACCTGATTTACATACCGAAAAACGCGTCAGATATCCAATTCGATCCCTACACGCCCCCTGGCGGAGCCACAGTTTCTGCAGCAGAGCAGGCGGCTGCCTTCAACGCGTTCATCGAACAGGACGACTATTTACGAACGCACCGGGGGCAGATTGCGGAGAGGTTCGGGGCCCTGAATCCCTGGTTCAGCAACATCGATGTGCGGGTGCTCCAGGATATTACATTTCAATTCAGCGGCCAGCCGCACACGTTCGAATTGAGCCTTGATGTCCTGAACTTCGCGAATGTCATCAGCTCTGATTGGGGAGTACGAAGCGGAGCAAACGCGGCGGCTACCTCGCCGCTGGAGCTCGTCCGGTTTGACGGCGCCGGCGCTCCGGTTTTTAACTACAAGGCCACGGCAACGAAGACGTTTACGGACGATCCCGGACTCAATTCCAGGTGGCAGATGCAGTTGGGGGTCCGGTACCTCTTTAACCGTTGAAGGAGGAGTTACCGGATTCGAGGAAAATGGTCCTCATCGATTATCGGAGGAGGGGAGAGTCTTCGAGGGCGATTTTCCCTTCACGAAGAATCTCCAGGATTTTGTATGTCCCGAGTTTTCGGGCCTTGAGAAATCCCGCCCAGGCCGCTTCCGCGAAACGGCCGTTCGACAGGGCGTCGAAGAGCCACTGATCGGTGTAGTCGGGATTTTCCTGCCGGATGCCGGCCTGGATTTCCAGGAGCCACTGCCGGTTGAAGTATTCCTGCGCTCCGATCGCTGGGGAGAGAATCATCGGTATGCCGAGCGCGGAATAGAACGACAGCTCGCTAGGCTTGGTCCAAAGAATGTCGGTCGAGTGTAGCATCTCCGTAAATCGTTCGAAATACTCCCAGGGCGTGCCGGCGTACACCACCGTAACGCGCATGCCTGCCTCGCGGCCCAGATCTTCGCGGACCTGCTCAAAGTAATCGCGCACAACGGCCTTTGTGCCGGCAACGAGATTCAGATTGATTTCACCGGCGATAAGCCTTCGCTTGAGACTGAACGCGATCTTTTTGCCGATGTCCATTTGCGCGCCCGCGCCCCCCACCGCATACGCCAGCGTCAGGGACCGTTTGTTCCTGGCGGCGCAGTTTTCCGCCCCGAGAAAGTACTCGACGTCCCGCCGATGAAGGGGCCAGAAGCGATTGTTGGGATCCAGATGGTGCAGCCGCTGGCCGAGGTCGGTTTTCAAGACGGAGAGGTCGTTCCCGCCGAGGAGCTCGTGTGGCAGCGGGAATCCCGTCAACTGGATCCTCTCGGAGGGGACGCCGTACGCCCGCAGCCGCTGGGCCGCCTTCCCGCACGGAGCGAAGTAGATGATCTTGCTCTCCCATGGCTCTTTCGCCACCCATACTCTGTTGATGTCTGCATCGCAGATGATGCAGTAGACGTCCTCAAGTCCTGCGAGATCGGCGGCGATTGCAGCCGCGTAAAACGAAGTGACGAGCGGAAGATGCTCCTGGCGCATCGTGCTTAATAATCCTGAACAGAGTCCCCGTTTTATCAACGAGTCCAGGAGCCGGACGCCGAAGGTGCTCTGGGAAAGATTCCTGATCGGATAGAACGAGGGGATCTCCTGGAACGCGTCGATGAATTGAAAGAGCAACTTTCCGATCCCCGGGATCCGCCGCGCGCGTGAAAGTTTCTCATAAATGCCCGACATCCTCTTCCACAATTGCTCCTCGAGAGGGGTCGTGCCGTCGTTCATCCCGAGGATGAGCATCTCACCCCGGGCGATGTCGCGCAGTGGATAAATCGCCCGCATGTGGCCGTATCCCATGTCGGCCGCGGCGAGCCAGGCCCTTGTCTTGGCCTGGGCGCCCTTCCCGGTCGCGGGCGTTTCCCGGCCGCCCGGAGGGAGATTCTGATTATGAAAGAGCAAGTCCAAATAGAGGTTCGCGTAATGAAAGGGCGGGATATCCGGCAAAGGCGTGCAACGTCACCCTTCCTTTCCCGTGCGTGACGATGTAATATACTCCTTCCACATTACTTCAACGCAGAGGATATGTTATCCGTTCGTTAAGAATGGGCGGCTGTTGTCCCGAAAATCGCATTTATTCCAGCGAAACACAAGGTCAGCAGCGGCGCCCTCAACCATGGCGCCGGTTGAAGCCTAGGGTTACTGAAAGTTCAGAATCTAATCCCTGCTGTGAGCTGAAGGATGGAAGTCGACTGCTTCCCGGTGGCGGTTGTGTTTCCCGCGGAGATCCTGTACTCGGGATTGCCGTGCAAGTAGCGAAACCCCAAGGCATACCGGTCAGCGATCAGGAGGCCTCCTCCGAACCCGTACGCGAGCGAGGTAGCCGACGCAGATTCGGCCTTTCCCGACCCTCCGTTCCCTCTGATCTCGATCGACGGGGTCCAGCCGAAGAGCAGGCCTATCTGTCCGGATCCGAACAGCGCGACGTCCCTGCTGAGCGGCGACGACAGACGAAGTCCGGTGAAGACCCAGAGGTTCGTCCACGATGAAATATTGTAGGACAGATTGTACTTGCGGAGAGTCTCTCGCAGCGAGCCGAGCGCTGCGTCATCGACGCTGTTGACCGACAGCGTAATGCTCGAGAGACTCCCGATCCATTCGGTGTGGGGGATGATGAGGTCACAGCCAATCAGGAACCCCGGCACCGCGGCGGCGCCATTGAGATCTCTATAGTCTCCGGTCGGGATTGCGAGCCCCAGGTGGGCGGTCATGGATGGATGGGGGCGCGTTGAAGCTGCGGGAACGATGCCGGTGGAGATGAGCGAGTCTGGCCCGGCGGCCGGCTTCCCCGCGCTTTCAGTGCGCAAAACTGATTCGATCGCGTCCGCTTTTTCTTCCGCCTTCATCTCTCGCAAATCATATCTGACCGTCCCGGCCGATCCTCCTATCCCCGTCCCCAGCAGTCCGCCAAGGAGAACCCCGACGATCGTATAAGCCACCCTATTATCGGTCACCTCGGTGCCACCGGTAAACGTTGGCCTCGAGTGCGAGGGACCGATCCCGCCGAGGACGAAACCGAGCGCGCCTCCTACGGCGGCGCCGGCAACAAGGCCGCGGATCCGTCTGGAGCCCTCATCTCCCCGGGAGATCTCGATGATTGAGCCGAGTGAGGACTCTTGCTGGTTTCCCCAATGGATGAAGGTCAACGTATCGTCCTTGACGGCTTGAAGACGAACATTCCTCATCTCCCCTCCTCCCTGGAGCCTGATATTCCAATCGTCGTGCTGCGCAGTACACCTGCCGCCAACTACGAAAATCATGAGTAAAGGGAGAACGCGGAGGTGCATGGATTTGGATTGATTGACAACAGCGTGACTGTCTGCGGAAATAAAACCGGCGCTCGATGGTTTGGAGGAGAAGTCTTTGCGGCGCCGGTGCCCCCGAAGCCTGCGATTGTTTAATCTATGGTAACCGGACGGCAATGTCAAGTAAACGCGTCCACGGGTGATGCGTAGCCACGATGCAGACGAAGCAGCATGGTTGGATATCACATCGTCATCGGGGAAAATTTGACTTTCTACGAAATTCGCACTATTATTGCGGTCGTCTCACGGGTGAGCGTGGGAGTGGAGGCAAGAAGTTATTGCGGCCGGGGAAGAGCGGCCAATGAGAGGGAACTCGCATGGCGAAACCGATAATTCTTTACGTCGACGATGACAAGGCGGCGCTCG
>DASQAZ010000044.1:0-14324 GCA_035635475.1 Bacteroidota bacterium
CGGAAAGTACCGGTTGGATCGCCCCTTGAAACGGATCTGGACATCCTTCCAGACCTTTCCCGCGTGCTCAAAAGTCGCGGGGAGAACCTCGTTGCTAAATGCATCACGCGTGAACAGCGATTCCCGATCCGCCCGAGTCATCGTAATTTTAAACTCTGGAATCTGAGCCGAGGCGGTTGCGCACACGAGGACGATCGATAGGAGCAGCTTCTTCACGGTAGGTGGTGCGGACCTTATAAAGAATCGAGAAATCAGTCGCGCGCTTGCTCAAACCGATCATTCTCGGTCCGCTGGCGATCTCTCGCCCGCTTCTCGAGTCCATTCCGCACGACGACCACAGTTCTCTGGAATACGTGCTCGAAAAGATCGGCCTTGCGCAAAACCGCAGAGCGCTCGGCGATCCCCTTCGAAACAGCATGCAGATCGACGTAAATTACACCCTGCTCTTCGTAGCACCGAATATCGTGAACGATCCTTTTGCCCGACTCGTCGAGAGCGTCGGCAATGCGCACAAGGGCGGCAAGCCGCTTCACCAGGAGCTGATCAGCCTCTTTCAGTGCGTTCAGATGTTGAAATTTCAATTTCATATACGGCTGACGGTGCAGGTATGCGATATTTGCGACGATCTCTTTGTCATGCTCAGGGATTGAGTCAAAGTGATGCTCCATGATGGCCTTAAATGTGAACTCTTCATGGCGGAATTCCGATAAAGCGTGTCCGATGTCATGCAACATCGCCGAATACAGCAACAACCTCCGTTCGCGCTCCCCAAAGCCATGAAGACTTATCGTTTGATCGAAGAGGGAAACTGCGAGCTCGGCGACTTTTCTTGGGTGGTCGAATTCGTGGTCGTAACGAGAGAACAGCGTGAGGACTTCCCGGAGGGGTTCGTCGGGACCCCCGTGTTGAAGCGCCGGTAGGATCATTTGCCGGAGATCCGCAAGCATCTGCTCATGTGGTTCCTTTCCGGCTTCCGTCAACAGTATCTTTTGCCAGCCGTCTGTCCCGGCCAGGGCCCTGTAGATTTCTCCGATCAGAGCCTGAGCCGAGATCTCAGTCGGAGCCGCCACTTTTCCGGAGTCGCGGTATTTTCCACGCGGCGGCGCCTTCTTCGGCCTGACACCGCGGAGCGGATCGTCGAGGAAAAACGTGAGATCCGGCTTGATATGAAAAACGTCGAACATCGTCTTGAACCACCCCGGTTCGATGCCGTTTGTGACTCCTTCGGCATACAGGCTCGACAGGTATCCATCCATGATCACGAGAGCCCCCGATTCGAGAGCGGGAATGATCAGTTGCTCATAGTAGAGCGCTATCTCCGATGCGGCCAGGAAAACCTTCGCCGGCAATGAGAGTGAAGTTTTCCCGAGCGCTTTGCGCGTGAGCTTGATTCCGACCCACGAATTGCCCAGAGAGGCCAATCGTACATCGAATCCCTCGGTCAATACCTCATTATAAATAAGGTTCGCCTGTCTGGTGACCGAGATTTTGTTCAATCCTTCGATGACAACCAGCCGGCCTGGAAAGGAGTGCTTTGTCAGTGCCGCAAACGGATCGGGCCCCGCTTTCCCCTTCGATCCCCGGGATGAACGGTTAAATCCTTCACCGCGCGCGACCCCGGTCCGGTGGCCGTTTCCGTTTCTCCATTCATTGAGATGCTTCTCGACGATCGAGGACACGTACTCATGAACCTGGGCGATCGGGGCGGACGAGTCGATTTTGATTAATCCAAAGTCGGTCTGAATCCTGTCATATTCCGCGGAGACCCGTGACTGGAATTCCCTGAAGGAGTGGCGGGCGTTTTCCTGCCGGATCACGTCCATCCCCGATTCGTAGTAGCCGGGGGGATTGCCGCCGTTACGGTCGACGATTCGCTCGAGCGATTCTTCCACCGATGCTGTGCAGTAAAATGCCAGATCGGGCGTTGGAGCGAGAGCATACAGGCTTTCCACCCACCGTCTGTCCACATTGCGCGAGAGATCGCGGGCGAGCGCAGTATAAGCATAACGATCCGCGATGACGATTGCGCCTTCCTCGAGCGCCGGCATGATGATATTCTCGAGCCGGTACATGAAGTCCGCCGCGTGGAGTGTGCTGTAAAGATAGGGGGTGAGAAGTTTTGCTTTCTTCGCGCGCTTGATCGCCTTTGAGATCAGGCGGGAGGAATTCCAGCTCGTAATGACGACGAGGAAACCTTTCTTCCTCAAGTCGCGTGCAAGCAATTCAATCTGAGTCGTCTTCCCTGCGCCGTCGAGCCCCTCGAACACGATAAGCCGGCCCGGGGCATTTTTTCCGAATGTCTCTCGCCGGGTTGCCCGGCGAGGCGATTTGTCGAGTATCAGCGAATTATGCAAGAAATTGGGGCTATGTTCCACCGGTAATGTAATGAATCTACGAAAAACTTGGCAGAGGGGCTGTGATAATGATCAGAACGAATTGTGCGAAATCGGTGAGTATGGAGGCGAATGAGGGTGAATCGCAGGAGGAGGGTCGCGGAAGATGCGGGCCTCACGGCGGGTGCAGGGCCTGTCAGACAAATTAAAGTCTGGACAGATTAATGAGTCGCCGTGCCGGAATCGAGGGGGGAGACGAGCCAGCTCCGGTATATTTCGCGCTGAAGCGTTGTGGGTTCCGAATTCTTGATGATGAGGTACGTCGGCACGGGGGCGTGCGCAACTTTGAGCTTGCATTCGCGCAGATGATCGCGTTGAAATATGGTGAGCGTTACAACCTCGCCCTCTGCAAGCCGGCTGATGCGATCGGCCAAATCGGAGGAGCGAACGCGATACCCATCCATGGCCAGGATCTCATCACCCAGGTCAATGCCCCCTTCGTAGGCGGGAGAGCCCGCAATGACTTGAGTGACCCTCGTCTTATCGCCGGCATCGGTAGTCGCAATGCCGATCCAGGGTTTCGCCACGCTATCTTTCCTGGTGAGCTTCAACCCTGCATAACCGAGATACTCTTCCCACGGCAGCGGCGCCGTCCCGAACACGTATTCTTCAAAAAAGCGCTGGAGACTGCCGCCTGCGAACTCTTCCGCAACACTTTGAAAATCCGCCAAAGTGTATCCGCCTCCAAACAGCGGGAAGCGTTTATACATCGATCGCATGACATCGTCCAAGGAATGCTTGTTGGAAGAACGCTGTCTGATGTCAAGGTCGAGGAGCGCGCTGACATTCGCTCCTTTCCCGTAGTAGTCGGATTCAAGATTGAACGACTGCTCCGTCCCCCGCCAGTATTTTATCCAGGCGTCAAAGCTGGACTCGACCAAAGGCTGAACGCGATTCCCGGGCCGCTGGCGGTCGCTCTGGATCGCCGCCGCCGCCCCCTCCAGAAACTTCTCGGGCGTCGTGAAGCCAGCACGAACGAGCATGAGATTGTCATAGTAGGAGGTCGTTCCCTCGGCGATCCACAACTCGCGGCAATAGTTCTCCCTCGTATAGTCATAGGGACGGAGGCTTTTCGGCCTGAGCTGTTTGACGTTCCATGTGTGGAAGTATTCATGCGCCACCAGGTCCAGGAAGCCTCTGTAGGAATCGGGATTCTTGAAAATAAAGGGCCGGGTCCCAAGGATAGTCGAATTAATGTGCTCGGTTCCGCCGCCCGATTGCGTTGCGCAATGAACGAGAAAGACGTAGCGCTTATACGGATAGTCTCCCCAGAAATTCCGCTCTGTAGCGATGATCTTGCTGATGTCCCGGATCAACGTATCGGCGTTCCAGTCTCCTGCGCCGGAGATGCTGAGGACATGCGGAATTCCGTCCACATGGAAGGTGAAATCCTTTTGGGTTCCGACCTCGATCGGACAGTCGACAAAATAATCGTAATCCGGGGCGGAAAAAATTCGCCCGCTGCCTTCCAGTCCCGTTGTGACATGCCAGTTCTTAAATGGATTGACGGTGACCGCGACGGGAAGTCCCCGGTATTTCTCGACGTACATGAAAACGGCTGTACCATCGACAAATGCATGATCTTCATTGAGCCCGCGAGTTCGCAGATTGAATTCGTTCGCATAGACGCTGTAACGTATCGTAACCCGCGAACCCCCGTTCATCCGGACACGCCAAAGGGATTTTTCCACTTTTTCCCAATTCAGCTTTTTTCCGTCCCCGTCGGAGGCCGAGAAATTCTGAACTCCCCCGGCGAAATCCAGCACCAGGTACCGGCCCGGTCTCCAGACGGGTAGAATGAAATCGAGTGTCGGCTCGTTCGCCGGCAGGCGGTCGAGGGTCACCTCAACCTCGAGCAGATGCGAAACCGGCTTGGACATGCCGAGCGTGTAATGGACAGTCGGCCGCTGCGCTGATGTCATCGATGAGAGCAGAATCATTGAGCAGATCAGTTGTTTGAGATGCATCGGGTTTTTGTTTAATTCCCGGCTGGGAGCTGTACGATTACGCGAGACCCGCTGCCTGCCGGACCTTGTCCGACCGGGGAAATGTCGCTTTCAGTAATTGATTCAGGCGGGAGCGGTTTACAGTGTATTACGAAGGCCGGTGGTTACAGGTTGCGTTTAGTCGACGGAGCACCAATGGTTGGGAATCAGCGGGAGTGACTGGGGCCGTTAACCCGTCGCCTTCAGCTTGCCAAGACGGGCTCTGGCATCCTCTAGCTCCTGCGACTTGAAATCCGCATCTTTCCATATATTCAGAAACTCCTCATATTCCCTCACTGCGTCAGCCTTCCGGCCATCCTGCTCATAGGCCACGCCGAGCCAATAATGCGCCTTCACCGATGCCGTCAGCCACTCTTCTGGTTTCGGGAGGAGAAAGAGGTTGTAGCCAGGGAAGTCGATGGGCCAGCAGGCCGTTATCCTCTTGAGTTCCTCAATCGCTTCTGCGGCGCGGCCTGTCTTCAGGTGTGCGACTGCGACGGGCAAAAGAGGCAGGTGGTTGGGAGCCAACGTCTGAAGTGCCGTCTGAAAGTGGTCCAAAGCAGCATCGAACTTTCCATCCTCAAACGATGCGACGCCAAGCGTGTACTCGTAGTCTATCCGGCTGAAGCGCTCGTCTCCCTTCAGGCTGTTTTTCAGCTCTCCCACAAGCTTCGAAAACATCTCCCTGTTTCCGTTCTTCAAGTATGCCAGGGCAAGCAAGTCGAGGCCATATAAACCGGTCTGCGATACTTTTTTGGCCTCGGATGAGTCCTTCCTGGCGTACTCGATCATTGAAGGGAAGTCCCGGCGCTGATACGCAATGAGCATCAACTCATAGTAGATAGTAGTGATGGGCGACTGGAGGCGTTGCTCTTCATACGACTCAAGATTCCGGCGAAGCAGGCGTTCGGCCTCCTGAAGTCTGCCGCGGCGGAATGGGATCAATGCCAGCATGTCTTCGGCTTGTGCTTTTTGGTCGGGCTCCGAGGTGGCGCCGTACTGCCTGAACATTCTTTCCGCAGCCGCATAATCCTGCCGGAGAAGTGCGATGTATCCGATCTTGTAGGCGCTTGGAAAGTCCGGCTTAAATGAGACTGCCCTCTGGAACCAGTAGAGAGAAGAATCGTTCTCGTTGAACATCCCGTAGATATCCGCTTTGCTGTCATACGGGTTCGGCAATGCGGGGGCCAACGCCTGGTATTGATCGATCGCCGCTATCGCCTCGCGTTTCCTGCCCAGTATTCCGGCGATATAGGCAAGTGCATTCCATGCTTCTCCATGCCGGGGGTCATTCTGAATCGCTCGCTGGTAAGTTTGTATGGCTCTCTCGAATTGTCCATTTCTTGCATAGCTGTTCGCCAGGTCCACATACTCACGCTGTTCATGCGGATACTTCCGCAGCAGCTCTTCCAGAATCGCGGTTCTCTTGGCTTGATCGTTCTCTATCTCGGAGGCATATTGTGCCTGAATAGCGAGCCGCTCCTTCTCAGTGACGCGGTCAATGAGCCCCCATGCTTTCATGAGGGAAGCTCGCCGCAGCGATTCATCCGGATCCAAGGGAAGGTTTGCAAGTCCGAAGTAGGCCATCGCAAAGTTGCTGTCCAGTTCGATGGATCTCCTGAATGCCGCCTTCGCCTCGCTATTGAAATATCGATCCACAAGCTCTACCCCCTCGAGGAATGAACGATAGGCTTCGGGCGAGCTCGTCGTCACAGCCATCACCGATTTTGATTCCGCAGGAGCAGAGGGGGTAATACTTAGGTCATTCTTGACGAGAAGCGCCAGGGTATCAACAAGCGAAAAAATCCTTTCGGGGGAGAATCCGGCCAAACGCTGGGTGCTCAGAATCTTGCCGGTGCTCACTTCAACCAACCGGTATGTGATCACGAGGGAGGGCTCTTTCTGGAGAATGCTTCCGAGGAGCATCATCGATACGCCCGCGCGCTGCGCCACGGTTGTCGCCGCTGATGGAGAAATTGTCCTCGTCTCCGCTTGCCCAAGTTCCTTCTCGATGTCAAGGAGCCGCTCCCGGCTGATCACCTCGAGGTCTCTTGCTTGGAAGAGGGAGGTCGTCAGTAGATTCGTGAGCATCTCTCCGGTGTGGTCCTTGTCTGTGGGATCGGGTATGTTCTCAAAATACACGACTGCGAGCGAGCTCTTGCCGGGGGTTGCGGCGCTCTTCTGGGGACTGATCTGGAAGTTGAAGGGGTTGAAGATCAGGAGAAGAAGAGCGAGAACGATAAGGACTGATGCCGGAAGAACGTACTTCATCAACTTCTTCTTCGCAGGCAGCGGGGAGGGGGGCTCGGCGAGGGGTGCAGGGGAGGGCGCAGGGGAGTGCGCCGACGACGTCGGCTCTCCCGGAGGCGGTTCCGCTGCCATCGGAGTTTTGGCGTATCCGGCCCGGGCATATTCGATATGCTTCCGCTCCCGTCTCAAGTCGGCGAGGAGATCATCAACGTGCTGATAACGATCATCCGGGTCTTTTGCCAATGCCTTGGAGACGATTCGTTCGATTTCAGGTCCCACCTTCTCATTAAAGCGGGCGATCGGCGCCGGTTCTTCGTTGATCAGCGAGTAGACGATTGCGGCCTGATGTTCCCCCCTAAACGGAAGCTTCGTGGTGAGCAATTCATACAGGACGACTCCGAAGGAAAAGATATCCGACCGCTGATCGACCTCCTCGCCCTGCGCCTGCTCGGGCGACATGTAGGCCGCGGTGCCGACGGTCGAGCCTGTCTTGGTCAGCTTCGTGGCGCCTTTCACTTTCGCCAGCCCAAAGTCCATGATCTTCACCTGACCCTTGGGCGTCATCATGATATTGTCCGACTTAATGTCGCGGTGAACAATGCCTTTCTCATGGGCGGCTGTCAATCCTTCGCAGGCCTGGATGGCGACTTCGAGAATCTTTTTCATCGAAAGCGTCTCCTGCTCGATGAGGCGCTTCAGCGTCTTCCCCTCGACCAGCTCCATCGCGAGGTAGAGCTGATTCTCAAACTCTTTAATTTCGTAGATAGTCGTGATGTTCGGATGGTTGAGCGCCGAAGCCGCCCTCGCTTCGTGGTGAAACCGCTCCTTCTCCGCGGAATCCGTCGTCAGGTAGTGCGGCAGGAACTTCAACGCGACAACACGGTCGAGCTCGGTATCGTGGGCCTTATAGACGATGCCCATGCCGCCCTCGCCCAGCTTCTCGAGGATCTTATAGTGTGAGATTGTTTGTCCGATCATGTGTCCCCGCTAATCCTACTTGTTCTCTGCTACCAGTTTCTGAAACCGGGCGTTGTTTTGCAAAGGCTTCCACGCTGGATCGATGCGTAAAAGACTGCGCGACACCCACGACGGCATCGACAGAAGCTTTTCAAGTTGATCGATGGCAAGATCCTGATCGCCGGCCATCACGCAGATTTGTGCAAGATCCTGCAAACGGAGCGGGCCGATCACTGCTTCCTTTGAGGCCGGCATGAGATCGACGGCATGTTTTCCTTCCCGGATTGCATCGTCTTTTCGCCCGAGACCGGCGTAGGCAATGCCGAGTGAGCTGTGCAATCGGGGGTCATCCGGGTGCTTTTGGATCTCATGTTCCAGGAGAGCCCTTGCGGCATCGTAGTGCGAGTGCTCTTTCTCTGATCGGTTCAAATACCCATTCAACTGGCCCAGAAGGATGTCCTTCGGAACGTACCAGTATTGTTGGTCAAACACTGTGACGTCTTTCGATTCAAGCAGGTCGGCAACTTTTGCGTACTTGCCGTCCACCATTTCGATGATGACGGAATAGTAGAGAAACGATGGGTCGCGTTGTCCGACCTTCTGTCGTACGGCTTCGTCCAGAACTCCTTTTGCTTTTGAAACGTCGCCATCCAAAAGCAAACAAACATCCGCTTTCATGTAGTAAGGTTCCTCCCAATCGGGAGCGAGGCGAATCGCACGATCGAAGTATTGTTCCGCATCGGCGTACTTTCGGATCGGGACATGGGTGAGCGCAAGATCTTCGGTCATCGAGGGTGATCGGGGATCGATTTCCACTATTCGCTTGAAATATGTAACCGCCTCGTCAAACTTACCCAGACGGCGATCGATGGCGCCCAGGCCCAGGAGTACATCGGTGTTGTTCGGCTGGGCCTGCAACGCGAGATGGAATTCTTTCATCGCATCGCTATAGTTACGCAGACAGTGATAATAGTACCACCCCATCGCTCCGTGGGCCTCGGGAGAATTGGGATCAAGCTCCAACGCCTTCTCGGCGGCTAGCTTCGATTTCTGTACACGCTCCTCTGTATGGTCGTAAAACTCCCAATAGATGTGAGAATGTATTGCTCCGAGCTTCGCGAAGGCGGCAACAAACTTCGGATCCAAGTCCACGGCTTTTTGAAACATCTGTTCGGCGATCCGATAATCCCGTTCTTCGGTGCTGCGATAGAGGTACTCTGTGCCGCGAAGATAGTAGTCGTACGCCTCGGAGTTCTCCGTCACTTTCGCTTCAAGAGATTGTTTCTCGCGTTGAAGGAGGGTCAGGTTCAGCGCGCTCGCCACCTGAGCCGCGATATCCGACTGGAGCTTGAATGCGCTTGCAAGCACCGCCTCTGAGGGCTGCGACCACATTTGCGTTCCGTCGGCAACGCTTATAAGTTGGGGATTTACCCGCACTCTGCTTGTGCCATCCGCACTCTCCCATCGAATGGTGCCTTGCAAAATGTACCCGACTCCCAGCTCCTCTCCGATTTGTTTCAGCGATTTCGTGGATTTCTTATACTGCATTGCACTCGTACGCGCGATGACGCCCAACCCTGAAAGACCGGAGAGACGGCTCGTGATCTCTTCTGTAATTCCTTCGGCGAAATACTCCTGATCCGCAGAACCAAGATTCTCGAAGGGCAATACCACCAACATTTTGCGGACGTCCGACGCCGGTGGTGCGGTCGGAGAAGGGCGGCGCAGAACGAGAATAGATAGAGCGGCGACCACGACAATCGCTCCGGCCAGGGCAAACAGGAGCGTGCGGCGAGAGCGGGTCCCAGGAACATTGTCCGGCAGAGGCACCGACGACATGGATACAGCCGGCGGAGGCGAAAGGTGGGAGGCCGCCGGTTGGGTATCAGGCCGGACAACACGGGTCGATTGCTTCTGGATTCGTTTGATCTCGCTGGTCATGTCATCGGTATGCTGATACCGATCCTCGGGGTCTTTTTCCAGCGCCCTTCTGATGATCCGATCGAATTCCGGAGAAATCTCCGGACGATACTTCAGGACCGACCCGGGTTCCTCGTTGAGAATGGAATACATGATGGCCGCCTCGTGCTCCCCGCTGAAGGGCGTTCGCCCCGTGAGCATTTCATAGAGAACGATTCCGAAGGAGAAGATATCGGAGCGGGCATCAACTTCTCCTCCCTGAATTTGTTCGGGCGCCATGTAGGCCAGAGTTCCGACCGTACTCGATGTGCGTGTCAGCTTGAGCGAACCCTTCAGCTTGGCGAGCCCGAAATCCATCACCTTGATCTGATTCTTGCTGCTGACCATGATATTATCGGACTTGATGTCGCGGTGGACAATCCCCCTTCCATGGGCCTCCTGGAGCGCTTCTCCGATCTGGATTGCATAGGCCAGCGCGTCGGCGACTTTTTGGATGGGGATTTTGCGCCGCAACGTCACACCGTCGACGTACTCCATGACGATAAACTGCGTGCCTTCGTGTTCCTGAATATCGTGGATGATACAGACGTTCGCGTGGTTCAACGCGGAGGCCGCCTGAGCTTCCTGAAGGAAGCGGGCTTTCTCGATCTCATTCGAAGTAAGATTCTGCGGAAGGAATTTCAGCGCGACGAGCCGTTTCAGCTTCGTGTCTTCGGCTTTGTACACCACGCCCATGCCGCCCTCCCCCAACTTCTCGAGAATCTTATAATGCGATATCGTTTGTCCGATCACTGATTGTTCCCCGGTGGGATCCGGCGTCGCATCATGGTTCAGCGCAGATTTTCTATCATCACAAGTTTGGAGCTGAGGCGGGAATCGACATAGACGATCTCCCGGCCGTCGGGACTTACCCCGAGGCTGATTTGTCTGCCTGCAATTGCGGACGGCAACCGTTGTTCGACTCCATCCGGAAGAGATTTCTTCATGACTTCGCCGCCGTCGTTTACATATAAAATGTACGATCCGCCGGGACCCAGCGCGAATGTTTTAAGCCCTGATACAACGTGGCGCGTTTTGTACTTCTGCGGCCCGGGAAGAGCTTCCGATGAATCGGCTCGATCAGGCGGTAGATGGGGCCCGATGAAGGGCCTGGAATCAAGGATGGCTTGCAATGAATCCCGCCGCGGCGACGAGGATACCCACCATCCCTCCTTACCCGGGTGAAGGTCGGAGAACAAAATATAATCTCCCCCGAGAATGGGTACTGCCAGGGTTGAATCCACGTAGAACTGCCTCTCCTCGCCGCCAAATATCGATGCGATCCAAGAGTTTGTTCCCCGGTGCAGGACAAGATCCGTGGAATCGAGCCACCAGACGTCCTGAGCCCGGCCAATACGTTTCGGGTTCCCGGAAACCGACGGCTGGATCAGATACGTTCGTTCAGAATCGACCGATTCGGAAGTCGAGCGCGAGCAATACGCTATCCATCTTCCGTCGGGCGACCATCTGGGCTCCCCCGCAATCTCATTTCCGGAGGTCAACGGGCGCGGGTTGCTGCCGTCGCGATCCACGACATAGATACGGCTCGCGGGTTTCAGGGGGTCGGAATCGAACACCCGGACTGCGATCTGCCTTCCGTCGGGAGAGATCGACGCAGATCTCACATCATGGTCGCCGAACGAAATCTGCCGGGCTCCATTCCCGCTGCTGTCGGCAATCCAGATATGCCCGATCTTCTGCTGCTGGAGGTAGAGAAGTTTCCTTCCGTCCGCGGACATTTTCATGCTGATGTCGGGCCCGCTTCCCTTTGTGACTTGAATCGCCGTCCCGCCGTTCGACGGGATGATCCAGAGATTGGCGTTTCCGCCTTTCCCCGACGAAAAGACAATGTTGTCGTCCCGTGTCCAGCAAACGTCCCCGATGGTTTTCTGATCCATCGTCAACTGGCTTTTCTTGGAGGATTCCAGATCAACGAGAAACACCTCCTGGTACCCCTCGAAGAAAGTCCGGACGAGCGCAATCGACTTACCGTCGGGCGACCAGGCGAACGAGGGAGGGCCGGCTCCGGCGAATGCGCTCTCCTCAAGTTCGATCCGGGGATCGCTTCCATCCGGCGCCACACTCCGCAATTCCAGATTCCCGGCCCGGTCGCTGAACGACTGAGCTGCGACGATGTAGCCGATCCGCTGTCCGTCCGGACGCCATCGGGGACACATCCCCGGTCCCGCGATTTTCTTACCCACGCCGCCGAGCGCCGAAACCACGCACACCTCGAATTGCCGCGTGATCGGGTCCCAGCGGTCGTACGCAATTTTTCCCCCGTCGGGTGAGATGTCCGCCTCGGACATATTTTCCGATAAATCTGAAGTGATCCGGCGGGGCTCGCTCCCCGATGTATTCATATACCAGACGTCCCATTTATTATTCGCATCGACCGCCGGGAACGAAACCCAATTGCCGTCCGGCGAGAGCCCGGGGCAGGAAATCTCCGTAAAAGGAATTTGCAACACCTGAAACGTCATATTAGGATTGACGGTGATGACCCGCTCCGGTCTGGCGGCCGGTTCATGCTGCTGCAAATATTTCGGAACGAGAATGTAAGCAGCCCCGCCCAACAGCGGGAGGAGAATCGCAAGGCTTATCCAGAGGCCCTTCTTCGACGTTCGCCGCACCACTGCAGCCTCCACGACCTCGGACACCTGCGCTTTCACCGGAATTCCCGCAGAGGATCGTGTTACACGCGTAGTCTCTTTTCTCAGGCGCCGCAGCTCGCTCACCATGTCTGCAACCGATTGATAACGGTCCTCCGGATCTTTTTCCAGCGATCGCTTGATGATGCGCATATATTCCGGGGAGAGATCGGGACGGTACTTATCGATCGGCTCGGGTTCCTCGTTGACGATTGAATACATCATGGCGGCTTCGTGCTCCCCGCGGAAGGGAGTGTGCTGCGTCAGCATCTCAAAGAGCACGACGCCAAACGAGAAGATATCGGAGCGCCCGTCGACTTCTTCTCCCTGGATTTGCTCGGGGGCCATATAGGCGAGAGTGCCCACCGTACTCGATGTGCGCGTAAGCTTGAGCGAGCCCTTCAGCTTGGCGAGCCCAAAATCCATGACCTTGATCTGGTTTTTGGAGTTCACCATGATGTTGTCGGCCTTGACGTCGCGATGAACGATCCCCTTGTTGTGCGCCTCCTGCAATGCTTCGCCGATCTGAATGGCATAGGCCAGGGCGTCATTCGGTTTCAACGGGGCCGCCCGGAATTTTTCTCTCAGTGTGGCCCCCTCGACGAATTCCATCACAATAAATTGCGCTCCCTCATATTCCTCGATGTAATGGATGATGCAAACGTTCGGGTGGTTCAGCGCCGAAGCCGCCTTTGCTTCCTGGATGAACCGGGCGCGCTCGGTTTCGTTGGCGGTCAAATGATGCGGGAGAAATTTGAGAGCCACAAAGCGGTCGAGGTTCGTGTCCTGGGCCTGATAGACAATGCCCATTCCCCCCTGTCCAAGTTTCCTGATGATTTTATAATGAGAAATCGTCAGTCCAATCATCTCGTCAACCCTATCCTTTTCACCAGGCTGGAGAAGCGCGGATCGCCACGGATCGTGTCGAACCGATGATCGACTGTTAGGAGGAGAATCCACCAGCTGTGCGCCTGGTAACTTTTTTCCAGCCAGGCAAAGGATTCATCCTTCTGACCCAGACCGAGATACACCGCAGCAATGAGAAACGCGGGATCAAATCCCTGAGTATCGAGTTGCCTCAGCTCCTTGATAATATCCAGGGCCTTGCCCTTCTGACCGTCTACGGCGTAACCATAACCGAGCGCAGCCAACGGCTCAATTCGCCGCCCGGAAATTCGGACCGCCTTTTCAAATTCCAGGAGCGCCTCGGGAACCATGTGTTTCGCCAAATAGATATTTCCCATCGTTACATGCCCGACCCAAATCGTTGAGTCGAGCTCAAGCGTTTTTCGCTGCAACTCTTCAGCACGATCGTAATCTCCGCTCCAAAAGTATGTCACACCGCGGAGATTGTTGATAATCAAAGAAAGAGGATCAAGCTGGTACGCTCGCTCCGCTTCCCTGATGGCTTCGTTGTGCCTTCCCAGAGCCGCCAACATGATGGAATACCAGTGGTGAGCGGTCGGATAATCCGGATTGAGCTCGATCGCACGCTTGTACTCCGCCTCAGCGGCGGGGAAGTCCCAGTCGAGTTCTTCGTGGACGAAAGCCAGCGTATTATGAGCGTCTGCAAGCGCGCTGTCGATCTTTAGCGCCTTCAGCGCCGCTTCCCTGGCGCGGGGTATGATTTCTTTCGACGGCAAGCCGGAATATTGAGGAAGCACAGCGTAACAATCCGCGAGCCCGGCATAGGCGAGGGCATACGTCGGATCCTTATCGATCGCCTGCTGGAAAAATTCAATGCCTTTCTGAATATCTCCGGCAGACCTCTTCCCCCAATAAAACCGACCCTTGAGATAAAGCTGATAGGCCTCCGGATTCTCCGTGGGACGCCTCGTCAGTTTCTTCTCTTCCTCGCCGCTCAATTGCAGTTGCAGCTTGGCGGCGATATCGCGGGAGATCTCGTCCTGGAGGGAAAGGAGATCGGCAATCTTCCTGTTGTATTGCTCTCCCCAGAGCTGCGACTGGCTTTGGATGTCGACAAGCTCAGCCTGAATGTTGAGATTCTCTCCGCGCTGGACAACCCTCCCGGTCAGGACTGCGCGGACATTCAGCTCGCTGCCTACTTTCTGCGGGTCGGCTTCCTTTCCTTTGTAATGAAATACGGTGCTGCGCGGGATCACGCGCAC
>DASQAZ010000045.1:0-6578 GCA_035635475.1 Bacteroidota bacterium
AAGGTCAATTCTGTCGTTGCTGTTCCGGGGATTTCAGAAAAAGGCTCGGCGGCTCGATGCACATCGGGTGCGGCTGCTTCCACCCCGATTGAGAAGGGGCTGGGCCGGCTCACGGTCCGGGATGCTTTAGGGAAAGCTCAGACACTCTATTTCACGCAAACACGCCCGAAATCACTTGACGAGAACAGATATGTTCTCCCTCCTCTCCCTCCAGACGGAGTTTTCGATGTGCGGTATGCGACCCAGACATCACTGGAAATCACCGATCGAGTCAGACAAAGAGATGTTGCAATTCTGATCTCATCGGCGGCCTATCCCGTTACGATCGAATGGAATTCCCGCCTGCGGGTGGATCAGGGCGCGCTCATGATCGATGGCAACTCGATCCCGCTGAGGTCGCAGGGACAGATCCAGATCTTGAACTCCGAGTCCCAAGTCAGATTGCGACTTTCCCCGGCGTCATCGAAAGAGCTTCCCAGGGCGTTCCTGCTTCATCAGAACTTTCCAAACCCGTTCAATCCAACGACAACTATTCGATACGATCTGCCCCAGGATGCACATGTGAGTGTGAAGATCTACAACTCGCTGGGACAGGTGGTGAAGACGCTTATCAATGGGGACGAGGGTGGGGGGTTCAAATCGGTGGATTGGAATTCGACGAATAACGCGGGCAATGATGTTGCAAGCGGAGTCTATTTCTACCGTCTTGAAGCGAGAAGCACCGCGCATCCCGGCCAGACCTTTGCGCAGGTGAAGAAGATGCTGATCACTCGCTAAGGACATCTGTCCTCGGACTCCATCCGAGATAATCGTTCTCGTTTATAGTTGAGGCAATCCTGCCGAAGCAGAGGCCATTAACATGGCCCTATGATCCTCCCCCGCCCCTTCTTGTCCAGAAGCGTAATTTTTCGTATATTTAACCCCTAAACGATTTTCAGGCCTGCAAAACCGGCTCGAATCCGGCTGGAGGCACAAGGATTCCCATAATGGACGGCAAAATGAGAAACTGGTTTCCGGCGAAGGGATGAGAGCGATCATTCCCGTCGCGGGATTCGGCAGCCGCCTTCGGCCGCATACGTATACCATCCCCAAAGTGATGCTGAATGTGGCGGGGAAGCCGATCATCGGCCATATCCTCGATCAGATGATCGCGGCCGGTTTCGATGAAGCCACTATTATTGTCGGCTATCTTGGCGACAAGATCCGCGACTATGTCCGGTCGCAGTACTCGATCAAGGTGGATTTTGTCGAACAGGACGAGCGCAGGGGATTGGCCCACGCCGTGTATCTCGCGAAGGATATGTTCACGAAGGAACCGTTTCTCATTATCCTCGGAGATACGATCTTCGACGTCGACCTGAAACCGGTGATCCGCGGGGGTAATACGGTGATCGGAGTCAAGCAAGTGGAGGATCCCCGCCGCTTCGGGATCGCGGAGATGATGGACGGTTATGTCAAACGGCTCGTCGAGAAGCCCGAACATCCGACCAGCAATTACGCGATCGTCGGCCTCTACTGGATCCAAAGCCCCGAACTCCTCCGACAATGCATCGAGGAGCTGATGGCGAGCGACAAGAAGACGAAGGGCGAGTATCAATTGACCGATGCGCTTCAATTGATGATCCAGCACGGCGAGAAAATAAAGACATTCCAGGTCGACGGCTGGTTCGATTGCGGGCGGCCCGAAACCCTTCTTCTGACCAATCGATACCTGCTGGAAAAGCAGACCTCGACGCGGGCGATCGACGGCGTGGTGGTTGTCCCTCCGGTGTACATCTCGCAGAAGGCCGATATCCGGCAATCCGTCATTGGGCCTTACACGACCGTTTCAGACGGCGCCGTGGTCACCGACTCGATCGTGCGGAACTGCATCATCGGCGAGGATGCGCTGGTGGATAAGGCCCTGCTTGAAAGTTCCATTGTCGGCATTAACGCGGTCGTACGGGGATCGTTCCACCGCATTAATATCGGCGACTCCTCCGAAATCGATTTCCATTAACTTTAGAGGCAATCCCATGTCCCATCTGTTTACCTCCGAATCCGTTTCCGAGGGTCATCCCGACAAGATTTGCGATCAGATCTCCGACGCGGTGCTGGATGCCCTGCTTGCAAAAGATCCGATGTCGCGGGTCGCGTGCGAGGCTTTTTGCACGACCGGACTGGTCCTGATCGGCGGAGAAATTACAACCCGGGCGTACGTGGAATTCCAGGAGCTGGCCCGAAGCGTCATCCGCGACATCGGCTACACGAAGGCCGAGTATAAGTTCGACGCGGATTCCTGTTCGGTGATCTCGACCATCCACCAGCAGTCGCCCGATATCGCGCTCGGCGTGAACAAGGGAGGGGCGGGGGATCAGGGAATGATGTTCGGCTACGCCTGCAACGAAACGCCCGAGTACATGCCCATGCCGATCATGTACGCGCATAAGCTCGTGAAGCGCCTTGCGGAAATCCGGAAGTCGCAGCGGAACGGACTCATGACGTATCTCAGACCCGATTCGAAGTCGCAGGTGACGGTCCAGTACGAAGGAAGGACGCCGCGCCGGATCCACACGGTCGTAGTGTCCACCCAGCATGATGGCGACGTATCGCAAAAGAAGATCAAGCAGGACATCATCGAGCATGTCGTTAAGAAGGTCTTGCCGAAAGAGCTCATGGACAAGAACACAATCTTCCATGTCAACCCCACCGGGCGGTTCGAAATCGGCGGGCCCCACGGCGACAGCGGACTGACGGGCAGAAAAATCATCGTGGACACCTACGGCGGCCGCGCCCCGCACGGCGGAGGATCGTTCTCCGGAAAGGATCCGTCGAAGGTCGATCGCAGCGCGGCGTATGCAGTCAGGCACATTGCGAAAAACGTCGTTGCTGCCGGACTGGCGGATGAGTGCATGATCCAGGTCGCATACGCAATAGGCGTTCCCGAGCCCGTATCGCTCAATGTGAACACATACGGCACCGGGAAGCTCCCGGACAGCAGGCTGTCGAAGATCATTTTGAAAGAGGTCGATCTCTCGCCCGCGGGCATCATCAAGCGCCTCAATTTGCGCCGGCCAATCTACCGAAGGACTGCTGCGTACGGGCATTTCGGGAGATCCGACAGGCATTTCCCATGGGAGCAGCTCGACCTTGTGAAAACATTTCAGAAGGCGGCGCACTAAATCGCCGCGCGCCCCCGAACCGTCGCGTCCGCGCCGGAGCAGGGGCGGATAACCAACCATTCATCAACCAAACACCAGACAGAATCGCATGGATCATCAGGAAGGTCAATACAAAGTCGCTGATTTGAAATTAGCCGCCGAGGGCAGGAACCTTATCGCCTGGGCGGAATCCAGAATGCCGGTATTGACGGCGCTGCGGGAGAAATACCGGAAGTCCAAGCCGTTAAAGGGGTACCGGATGGCCGGGTGCCTTCACGTGACGAAGGAAACCGCCGTTCTCATCAAGACATTCGTGGATGTGGGTGCGAAGGTCAGTTGGAGCGGGTGTAATCCTCTTTCGACTCATGATGCGATCGCAGCGGCCCTGGCCGCAGACGGCATCTCGATTTTTGCGTGGCACGGCATGTCGGTGAAGGACTTTTACTGGTGCATCGAGGAGACGCTCAAGATCCGCCCAAACCTCACTCTGGACGACGGCGCGGACTTGATTTTTACCATCCATAACAAGCATCCTGAATTTGCTCAGGAATTCGTCATCGGCGGGACCGAGGAGACGACCACGGGAGTCCACCGGCTGCGCGCCATGGCGAAGGGCGGGGCGCTCAAATACCCGGTCATCGCCGTGAACGATGCGGAGACCAAGTGGGATTTCGACAACGTCTACGGGACGGGCCAGTCGACGCTCGACGGGATCCTCCGCGCGACAAGCGTGCTGATCGCGGGCAAGAACGTGGTCGTGGCGGGGTACGGACATTGCGGGAGGGGAGTCGCGATGCGGGCGAAGGGGCTGGGGGCGAACGTCATTGCCACGGAGGTGAAGCCGACAGCCGCGCTCAAAGCCACGCTTGACGGGATGCGGGTGATGACTATGGACGAGGCGGCAAAAATCGGGGACATCTTTATTACAGCGACCGGCGTGAAAGATATTATCATCGACCGGCATTTCAAGTCGATGAAGGATGGAGCGATCGTTTGCAATACGGGCCACTACGACTGCGAGGTGAATCTCATTCACCTGAAAAAGATGGCG
The DNA here is from genome assembly GCA_035635475.1 of Bacteroidota bacterium. GTDB lineage: Bacteria > Bacteroidota > Ignavibacteria > UBA10030 > SZUA-254 > VBOC01. The sequence continues at coordinate 4,192 of DASQAZ010000045.1, forward strand.
AAGTCGGTGAAGGAGATTCGGCCCAACAACGAAGAGTACCTGATGCGAAACGGCAACCGGATCTATATCCTTGCCAAGGGCCGGTTGGTCAATCTCGCCGCAGCCGAGGGGCATCCTTCCGAAGTGATGGACATGTCGTTCGCCAATCAGTTCATGTCCCAGCTCCGGATCGTCAACGCCCACAAGGGCGGAGACCGGCTGGAGAACAAGGTCTACGACATCTCGGCCGAGCAGGACCAGGAAATCGCCGAAGTGAAATTAAGGACGATGGGCTACAAGATCGACACGCTGACCTCGGAGCAGAGAAAGTACGCGGACGACTACAGCGCAGGGACTTGAGGCGAGCACAATAGCGGAACGCAGAGAATGAAACCCCGACAGGAAGAAGTGACTCCGTCGAAATCTATATGCCAATCCTGCCGCTGCGAATTCGAATGTGGAGCTAATTCCGAAGGCGGTTGTTGGTGCTCAAAGCTTGTTAATGTAGTGCCTCTGGGACCGGGCACCTGCCTATGCCCGACCTGCCTCAATCAGAAAATTCAGGAACTTTCACAAACAACTCCCGCTGAAACTCCCTCCTTCAGGCGTCCACGATCTGAGAAGCACGATTCTCCCCGTTGAGCAGGCAAGCTATATCCACTTCACCTCCAGCGGCGGCGGCTTCGTCAGTGTCTGATACACGACGCAGTATTCCTCGGTTTTTCTCTTCAGGGCATCCAACTGCTCCCGGGTAGCCTCGGGGGCCTTCAAATCGAAGCTGACCCGAATTTCTTCAAAACCGACGGGAACATCTTTGGACACTCCGAGCGTACCCCGCAGATCGAGCGTTCCCTCGACGGTCACCCCGACGCTTTGGATCTTAAGCCCCATCGCAGCTCCAACCAACTGGCAGGTGATCTGCGCGCACGCGGCGAGCGCGCCGAGAAGCAGATCGCCTGAACAGGCCGCTGAGCCCGTCCCTCCCACGCCGGCGTGCGCCTCCGCCTCATAGATCGCGCGCCCCAAGTCGACCGAACAGGCGAGAGGAGTGTTCTTCGCGCCGGCTCTTGCTACGAGAGTTATTCGCGCACTCGCGGGATCATCGCGGTATTTCGATTTCAGCGGGGCCTGAATCGCCTTTATTTCCATGGAGCTTTCCCGGAGATGTCCCCGCGTTCCGTCATGACATGCACGGTCGAGTGACAGCCAGCCATCGGACGATGATTATGCTTCGGCGGTTGTCGGATCGATCATCGTGCGGACGACGGAGATGAGGTTGGCCGGAACCCCCGCTTGCCGCGCGTGTTCCTGCACCATCTCTTTATTGGGTGCGATATACACGCAGTAAACTTTATCGTCGGTGACATAGCTCTGGATCCAGTTAATTTGAGGTCCGAGCTTATTCAGCACATTACAGGACCGGAGTGAAACCGCCTTGAGGTCGGCTACCGACATCTTACCCGCTCCTGGTATGACCCTTTCAATTACGTATTTCGGCATGATAGGTCTCCTATCTGGTTTATTGTTTGACCGACATCGTTTATTCTATTGCAGCAATCACTCTTGCGTATTCCTGGTCGTTATGGAAGGCCTCAAAGGCGGGATTGGTCTTTGCCCAGTTCGCGACCGCCGTAAAACCGCTGTCGAATGCCCTTCGCAAATAGAGAAGGGCATTCTGCTTTTCCCCCAGCAACCCGTAGGCGGAAGAGCAGTGATAGAGCGCCAACCCGTCGGATGAATCGATTTCAACCACTCTCTTCAATGTTGCATAGGCCTCTTCTCTGCATGCAAATCGCGCGTAGGCTTCCGCGAGCCTGCTCATGACGATGAGGTCGTCGGGGTTCGCCTGAAGCTTTCGCGAAGCCACGTCGATGACCTCTTTTATCGCCTCTTCCGCCGAGGAGGCGTTGCCCTTCTTATGATAGATCGTGTACAGGCCCATCCAGGCGTCTTCATCATGCGGCTTCAGGGTGGTGGCGGACTTGAAGTAGCGCAACGCAGAATCGAGATCGCCCAGTGCTTCTGAAATCATTCCCAGCCGGAAGACTGCCTCGTAAAAATTAGGGTTTTCCTCCAGGATCTGTTCAAACGAACGCTTTGCTTCTTTGAATCTTTTCTGATGGAGATAGACCATCGCAATACCGGATCGGGCTTCAATGGATGTGGGATCAAGACTCAGCGCTTTCTGATTCATCTCGATCGCTTTCCCGAGCCACTCCGGTTTGCCGTCGAAGTATTCGTACATCGCGGAGTAGGCTTCTGCAAGCCCGGCATGGGCGGATGCAAACCGGGGGTCGAGCGAGATGGCATTCTCGAACATGCCGATTGCCGACTGATTATTCATTCTTCCCCGAAGGATGAGGAGTTCTCTTCCACGCATGTAGAAATCGTAGGCCCTGAGATCGTCC
>DASQAZ010000046.1:0-4321 GCA_035635475.1 Bacteroidota bacterium
CCGGACGTCTTATCATTGTCGAAGGGATTGACGGCTCCGGGAAATCCACCCAGTTGCAGCTCCTCAATAAATGGCTGCTGAACGCGAACTACCGCGCCTTTTTTACAGAGTGGAATTCCTCGGCGCTCGTCAAGGGTACCATCAGACGCGGGAAAAAAAAGAACTTGCTGACCCCCACGACGTTCAGCATTCTCCACGCGACGGATTTTGCCGACCGGCTATCCCACCTGATTATCCCTCCGTTGAAAGCCGGGATGATCGTCCTTGCGGACCGCTACGTTTACACCGCCTTCGCACGGGATGTTGTCCGGGGGGTCCACCCGGCGTGGGTGAGAAATCTCTACGGTTTCGCGGTGAAGCCGAACCTCGCGTTTTACTTCAAGGTGCCCATCGACGTATCATTAAAAAGGATCCTGAACGGACGAATCAGCCCCAAGTTCCACGAAGCGGGTATGGATCTCGGCCTGAGCGGCGATGCCAGCGAGAGCTTCAAACTCTTTCAATCCAAAATCCTCGACGAGTACGATGAGATCGCGCGTGAATTCAACCTCACCGTCATCGACGGCACCGCGCCGATTCAACGGCAGCAGCAGGAGATCCGCGAGATCGTCAGACAGGAGCTGAAAAACTACCGCCCCATGCCCTATCTCCAGAAGAAGGAGAATGTGTATGTCAGATAGGAAGCGGTTCTTCGGGACGGGCCTGCAGTACGTCGACGTCAGCGAAATGAAGGGAAAGCTCATCGTGATCGAAGGGACCGATGGCGTTGGACGATCGACGCAGATCGAGGACATCCGCCGCTGGCTTGAAATCAAGGGATACGGAGTCGTCACCACCGGCTGGACCCGCTCACCCCTGATGAGCAAGGCGATTAACGAAGCGAAATCGGGACATACGCTGAACATCCACACGTTCAGCCTGCTCTACGCCGCCGACCTTGCGGATCGGCTCGAAAACGAGATCATACCGGCTCTGAAGGCTGGCTTCATCGTTCTCGCCGACCGGTACATCTACACGGCCTTTGCGCGTTCGGTGGTACGGGGAGCCGACCGGGAGTGGATCCACCGGGTGTTCGGTTTTGCATTGGAACCCGACGCGGTGTTTTATATGAAAATCGATATCGAAGACCTGATTCCGCGAGTCATCAACAGCGAGACGCTCGTGAAACGGTACTGGGAGGACGAGGCCGGCGAGGGGTTGGATTACTGGGAGTCGGGGATGGATCTGAAACTGGGCGATGATTTCTACGACAGTTTCATTGCCTACCAGAAGTGCATCCTCAAGGAATTCAACAGAATCGCAAAGCGGTTTGCTTTTACGATCGTCGATGCTGCGATCAGTTTCGAGGAGACGAACAGAGTCCTGAAGAAAGGGATCAGCTCTATTCTCGAACGTGAATAAGCGCCTCAAAACCCTCGCCGCAATCGACATCGGCACGAACTCGATTCACCTCCTCGTGGTCGAATTCAACCCCTCGACGGGCCGCTTCAGGGTTCTCGACAGGGAAAAGGAAATTGTCCGCCTCGGGAGCGGTTCGACGGATATGAAACATCTCACCGAGCGCGCCATGCTCCGGGGAATCAAGACTCTCCGCCGCTTCAAGCTCATCGCCGGTGCGGTCCGCGCGCCGATCAGGGCCGTCGCAACCAGCGCAGTGAGGGAAGCGCTGAACCGCGGAAAATTTACCCGAAGGGTTAAGAAAGAAACCGGCATCAACGTCGAGGTTATATCAGGCGTCGAAGAAGCACGCCTCATTTACCTCGGGGTGCTGCAGGCCTTGTCGGTGTTCGACCGCCGGACGCTCTTAATTGACGTCGGCGGCGGCAGCACGGAGTTTCTGATCGGCAAGAAGCGGAAAATTCTGTACGACAACAGCCTGAAGATGGGCGCTGTCCGCCTGACACACCGGTTTTTTGATTCGAAAAAGATCGATCCGGAGGCCGTCGACCAGTGCCGGCGGTTTATCCTCGGACTGATGAGCCCCGTCGTTCGCGCAGTCAAGGATACGGAGTTCGAGGTCGCCGTAGGCACATCGGGCACAATCCTGAGCATCGCCAATATGATTCGTGTCGAACGCGGCGACGATTCTTCCCCCCGCCTTAATAATTTCCGGTTCACGCGCGAGGAGCTTTTCTCGGTCACCGGCAGAATCCTCCGGGCAAAGAACGTAAAGGAGCGGGCCAAACTCGACGGGCTCGACAGCGGCAGGGCGGATATTATCGTCGCCGGAGCGCTGATACTCGAGCAGATATTCAAGCAGCTCAAGATCAAGAAGATGAGCGTCTCCGAATACGCGCTCCGCGAGGGCGTGGTGTACGACACGATCGAGAAGATGCACCGCCCCAAGAAAGGGCATCTGCTCAACGACATCCGGTTCGGCAGCGTCACCCATCTTGCGGAAAGCCTCGGCTACGAGCGCCGGCATTCACACCACGTGGCGCAACTGGCGCTCAGGATCTTCGATCAAATGAAAGAAGTCCACGAGCTCGGCCCCCGGGAGCGGGAATTCCTTGAGGCGGCCGCCATCCTGCACGAGGTGGGACTCTTCATCTCCCACACGCAGCATCACCGGCACTCTTATTATCTTATCCGGAACGCCGAGCTGCTCGGGTTCACCGAGAATGAGAAGGAAATTATCGCCAACGTCGCGCGCTATCACCGCAAGAGTCACCCGAAGCCCAAACACGAGGGCTTTCGAAATCTTACGCCGGAGGAACAATCGGTCGTCACGAAGCTGGCGGCCATACTGCGCATTGCCGACGGGCTCGATCGCACACACGGTTCCGTCATTCGGGACATCACATTCAGAAAAAGCGGGAAGTCCCTCATTTTCAGGCTTCGCCGGGAACAGCGCCTTTCACCCGATCTGGAAATCTGGGGGGCAAACCGGAAGAAGGATCTCTTCGAAGACGCGTTCGGCAAGAGGATCAAATTCGTGCTGGCGCAACCCTCCGGCCGCCCGATTTAACAATATCCTAATCCGCCCGTTATCTCGCGGCACTTCACCTGCTTCGTGATTCTCGATGCGGAGTACCGGATGGAAGTCGAGAAAATGCTCGCGCAGACCACCGACCTGGTCGTCAAGCTGAAGGTCATCAACTGCAACGAGGCTGATCCCCTGCCCCCCCACCCTCCCCCGCCAACCCTGGGTTTCGACCGTCCCTCGCAGAATCTGGACGGCGGGGGCGGTATTCTTAACGATTTCTTAACATTCCTTTAACCCACCGGTCATCTGTAATCCCTATATTTCCGGCTCCAGGTTCCTCTGCCCCGGGTGGGCCGTGCCCCTTCACCCGGGAGTGGGCACCCGTTCAATCACAGATTTTCCCAAACCACACAGGAGGGTCATACGATGAGAAGTGCGCTTTGGATAGTCCTGGCCGGAACGCTTGCAGCGGCGACCGCCGGCCGTGCCCAGGAAAACACCGCCGCTCCCCCCCCGCCCAAAGGGAAGCTCAGCGGCGAGGTATATTACGACTATTTCTACAACGTTCAGCAGGCTGATTCGACGAAGAAAGATCTTCAGGGATTTCAGATCCGGAGAATCTATTTCACCTACGACCACATGATCGCGTCGAGCTTCGATGCGCGCGTGCGATTTGAAGCCGACAGCAAGGAGCTGACGACACCGGGTGGAAAGATAACGACATTCATGAAAGAGGCCTACGTGAAATGGAAGAACATCTTCCAGGGCAGCGACCTGATTGCCGGACTGTCGCCGACCCCAACGTGGTACGTATCCGAGGACGCCTGGGCGTATCGCTCGCTGGAAAAAACGATCATGGACCTGCGCGGAATCGCCTCGAGGACCGACATCGGCGTCGACCTCAAAGGAAAGATCACTGACGACGGCCTCGCAAATTACTTTGTGAAGATCGGCAATAATTCGGGTCAGGCTCCCGAGGCCAACAAGTACAAGCGCTATTATGGGCTCCTGCACCTCAAGCCCGGCTCGCAGTTTCAGGCGACCGCCTACGCCGACTACGACGCGGAGGCCACGCGTTTCGACCCCTTCGACGGTCAGGCGAAAGACAACGGGCGATTGACATTTGCCGGTTTTCTAAATTATAAGGAGGAGGGTAAGTACTCGATCGGCCTGGAAGCATTCGAGCGGATCGCTCAAAACAACTTTTCGAGCGGCACCGGGGCCCTGCAGAATTTGAACACGTTCGGTGTTTCGGCATTCGCCTGGGGCGAGGTCGCAGACGGTCTCCGGCTGGTGGGCCGATTCGACCTCTATGACCCGAACACTTCGGCTGATAACGACGGCGTGTCGTTCTTCCTTGGGGCCCTCGATTATATGCCCGTGCCCGAAGTCCAT
>DASQAZ010000047.1:0-8800 GCA_035635475.1 Bacteroidota bacterium
GCAGATTGGAAACGACATCAACTGGAGAACGGGCTTTCCCCTCATGAATTTGCTCTCCGGCAAGGTGCAGGTGACGGTGTCCGACTCAACGTTTTTTGGGAGGAAGGTCATCAAGATCGTATCCATCGGATATCAGCAATACGGGACCACTCTCGAGCGGCGGGATACATGTATCACCTACCAACGCAGGTCGTTTATCCCCAGCTTCGTGATTGCATCCGTCACGACGAACAATCCAGTTGCCGCAAACGGGAGTATGACAATCGACGGGAGAGATCACGATTCGACGGGGGCTACCATCATTGCCGGTCAGGGAACATGGGGCGTCTGGTCGACGAAAGCGTGGTCACAGAGTGGAGCGGCCGTAGTTGGCGGCACTGCAGCCGGCCTCGATTTTCTGCCGACAAACCCGGCGAACCCCTTAATTATCAAACAAAATCAACCGTTCGCCGGCGGTTATCCGGGAACTCCCGACAGCGTCATGGGGGCGATAGGCATCGGTTATCCGGAGGGCACTCTAAAAGCGATCGCACAGAGCGGGATTAACGGAAGCCGGTACACGACAAACCCAGCGACGCTCACCATGCCGCTCAAGGGTGTGACCTATATCGAGCTCCCCTCGGCGGGAGTCTGGACACCGGCTGCTCTATCGGGTTCAGGGATCCTCGTCATACACAACAGCACGAAGAACGCAATCCTTTCGAATCCCGGAGCCGGCAAGTTTTCGGGAATCGTTATCTCCGATGATATCATTCACCTCCATGACTCAATAGTCGGAGCGGTTGTCTCTCTCACGCCGGCGCCTTCCGCCGGCAATGTCATCGGCAACGGCACGGGTGCCGTCCTGTACTCAAAGATCGCCATCAAGAGAGCTACCGAAGTGGCAGTCATGCCAACTAACGGAAGTCAGAATGCCGTGGCGTGGCGGGAATGATGTACAGGTTCAGTCAGGACTCTTAAACCCTCCGGAGGACCCAAGAGCCCTCCTTAACACGAGTTTGATCCGTTGAACAGAGCTTAAACCTATGGGAACAAACGTTATCCTTGCTGTCGGTGCGTTAGTCATCTTCGGGACGTTTCTTGCGTCCTCGAATCGTCTGATGACCGTCAATACGCAGATTGCCGAGCAGAACGAATATTATATCAGCGCGATTTCGCTCGCCCAATCGATCATCTCCGAGGCAAAGGCGAAAGCATTCGATCAGAACACCGTTTCGGGGTCTGTCTCGACAGTCGATTCGTTGAGCCTAACCCTTGGGCCCGACGGTTTTTCGGAATATGTGCCCTCCACCGACACGCTGATAACGAGCAGCCCGTATGATGCGCAGAACCCGGGATATCGTTCGACATACAAATTCAACGATGTGGACGACTATTACGGATACAAACGGCTGGTGAATACACCCCGCGCTGAAGGTTATTTGCTCACTGTAAGGGTCACCTATGCAAGTCCGACGAACCCTGACTCAATATGCGCAACACCTACCTTTTGCAAGAAAATGACAGTCTCCGTCAAGAGTCCTTATATTCCCGACTCGCTCTTACTCTCTTACGCATTTGTCTATTGAGGACGGTAAATTGAAGACTATCCTATGAGTGGGAAAGCTATCATCATCATCGTGGTCGGCATCGTCGTGGTCTCGGGGATCGTCCTCTATAATATTGAGGCGGGGAGTATAGCGATCACCAGGAATGTCGATCGATTCTATTCCGGGAAGGCGGCCCAGAACATCGCTCAAAGCGGCGTGAATATGGCCCTCAGGCAGCTTGCCAATGACAAGGACTGGAGAACGGGCTTTCCGTCAATCGATATGCTGGGCGGAAAAGGTTTCGTTCATGTCAGTGATTCAACATGGTACGGCAAAAAAGTGATCAAGATAGTTTCAGTCGGAATCCTGAATCAGGGACAACCGTTTGAAGTGCGCGATACGTCGACTGCGTACCTTCCCCGGGGCGGCGTTCCCGGAGCAATCAGAGGATTGATCACAACCAATAGTCCGACATCGCTCGAGGGAGACCCTCTCGTAGACGCCCGGGATCATACCGCCCTGGGCGCTCTCGTTTCAAACAACGGGACGCTGGCGGTCTGGACTACTAAGACCTTGTCGCCCGCGGGAGATCCCATGATGGGTGGAACGGTTTTGGGCGTAGACTATGTTCCCTCGGATCCGTATCTTCCCATTGTTGTCCAGAGCGGACAATCGTTTCCAAACTATCCTTTGACGCCCGACAGTGTCCTGGGCGCAACGGCGGAAGGTTACCCCGAAGGCACGTTGAAAGCCATTGCCCAGAGCGGTAATGGAAACCAATACGTAACCGACCCATCCACGCTTACCTATCCTCTGACAGGAGTCACGTACGTCGAACTCCCTTCCGGGGGATCCTTCAAGAATACGAATATCACCGGATCAGGCATTTTGATCGTCCACAACGGCGCGAAGAACGCTCTCCTGGAAGACTGCAATCTCTACTTCACAGGACTGGTCTTGGTGGATGATTGCTTGAAAAAGAGCGACATATCGCACACCGGGACCCCAGTCCTGCTCGGCGCCGTCTTCGGCATGTCGCCCGATGGAAACAAGGGCCGGTGGGGGAATAGCGATGGCAGTTACGTCTACTCGTCGGAAGCAATTGAAAATGCCATGAAGACCGCTACAATCGCATCAGGCAGAAGTCTTGCCTCGAGCGTTTTGGGCTGGTGGGAATAATCGACTAGAGGAATGCTATGACTGCCATGTATGATCTCCTTTGTTCAATCGTTATCGGCGGCATTCTCCTCCTCATGCTGGTGGGATTCAACGGAACGATCACCGAACAGGCGGGGGCCCAAACCGTGAGGATGATGGCGCAGTCCAGCCTCACGACAATCGGCGATCTTGTGGATTACGAATTTCGAAAAATGGGGTATCAGGTGCCCAAAGGCACCGACAGCGCGATTGTCTTTGCCGACACCAGCATGATAACATTCAAGGCGGATATCGACAACGACGGCACCGTCGACATCCTCACATACCAGCTTGATTCATCTCCGTCGCAAAATGCAAATACAAAGACCCGTTATCTGTATAGAATAAAGAACGGTCAGACGCAATTGATTAATCTCGGACTGACGCAATTTCGGATAACGTACTATGATTCGTCCGGGACAGAGCTGATATCGTATCCCATTCAGCGTCCGTCCCATATCAAGTCTTTAAAAATCGCGATGAACGCCGAGAGTCTTGTGCCCTACATCGAACGGTCCGAGAGCTACCTTAAAGCCAGCCCCGGCGCTTACTGGGAACAAACGATCAAGCCAAGGAACATACGGTAATGACGATCATCATCGAAAACGAGTCAGGGGAGGGCGCATGAGCGGACGGGCGATCATCATCATTGTCGTCGGCATCATTGTCGTCTCCGGGATCATCCTGTATAATATTGAGGCGGCGAGCGTATCAATCACGCAAAACGTCAATCGATTCTACTCCGGACGAGAGGCCCAGAACATTGCTCAAAGCGGAGTCAATATGGCTCTCGGTCAACTTTCCAACGACGCGACCTGGAGAACGGGATTCCCTTCAGTCAATATGCTGGGGGGGAAGGCTTCTGTCAGTGTCTACGACTCGACCTGGAACGGAAGACAGGTTATCAAGATCTTATCCGTGGGAATCATGAACATCGGAACGGCCTCTCAAGAGAAGGATACTTCGATCGCATATCTCCCAAAGGGATTTTACCCGCCCGGCATCAAAGGACTTGTGACAGCTCAGACTGACGTCGGCACCCTCGGCAGCTTCGTCATAGACGCTCGCAATTACACGATGTCGGGAACGCTCGTTCCCGGCACAGGCACCGTGGCTATCTCTACGACCAAAGCCTTCGACCAGGATGGAAGCTCTTTAATCGGCGGCACGAACTTACTGGGGACCGATTTTGCTCCGTCGGCTTCGCCTGATACAAGCATCCTTTACCAGGGAGTATCCCCTACAAACTTTCCCGGCACTCCCGACAGCGTCATGGGAGGAGCTGACAACGGTTACCCTGAGGGGACTCTGAAAGCGCTCGCGAAGAGCGGCGCGGGCGGCGGCCAGTACTCTGCCAATGGAAGCGGAATCACGATCCCGCTGCGCGGGGTGACGTATATCGAGTCCTCCTATGGCGGAGGCATGGATGGGACGGGCATCCTCGTGATTCATAACAGCGGTAAGAACGCCGTCTACTCCACTACTTCCGGGACGTTCAAAGGCATCCTGATCGTCGACGACCTCGTGCGCGTCCATTCAAATGTGTACGGAGCGATTGTCATCCTGACCAAGAATCCCTCCTCAGGGAACTGCCTTGGAAACGGGAGCGGAGGTGCCTATTACTCCCGCGAAGCGATCTATCAGTCTACTGGATCACTCACTTTGCTCGGGCATAGAAGTTCCGGCGCCGTCCTGGCCTGGTGGGAGTAACCAGATCCCTCTCTAAGTCGCCCTCGAACCATATCGCATTTGTACCGGCGTCGCGATGGTTCTCCCCCAAGAATTGCTCTCTTCGATAAGCAGAAGGTTTTTACAGGTTAATCTCCCTCATAAGCGACTCCACGTCGAGCGGTCCCGTATACATGATTAGTTCTCCGCCCGGCTCGCGCGGCCACTGATCCCGCGGTCTATCGGCATAGATCTCTATTCCGTTCCTGTCCGGATCGTGCAGGTAGATCGACTCGCTCACGCCGTGATCCGAGGCCCCCTCAACATCCCATTTTCTCTCGATCAGCCGCGCCAGCGTGCGGGCGAGCTCTTTTCGATTCGGCATCAGTATCGCAAAGTGATACAGGCCCGTGCTACCCTGCGGCGGCGGCGAGCCGCCGGCGCTTTCCCATGTATTAAGCCCGATGTGGTGATGGTACCCTCCCGCTGAGAGGAATGCCGCGCTCTTGCCCATTCGCGCGGTGATCTCGAACCCCAGAACATCAGTGTAGAATCTCACCGAACGCTCCAGGTCGGCAACTTTGAGATGGACATGCCCGATTGACGTTCTCCGGTCGATCGGTCCGTCGAGAGATCGGTCACCATTCTTTTGGTCGGCGCTCATACTACCCTCCAAAAAGAAGGCGTCCCTCCAGCAGTGCGGGAAGGGACGCCATCCTGGCTTTCCTTGTCAGACCGGATGAACAAACCGGTCAAACAACATCATGCGTTCAAACCCGCGACACTAGTTCTTCCGCGTTCTGAAGTTCCATACCGCAGACCAGGCGCTGGTCCCGCCGGAGTTGGATGCGTTCACGCGCCAGTAGTAGGTAGTCCGGCCTGCGAGCCCGCTAACAGTCGTCGATGTCGATGTAATACCGGACTGATCAAATACCGGCGTCGTAAATCCTGCGTCCGTGGAGACCTGGACGCGATAACTCGCGGCACCGCTCGACGCATTCCAACTGAGAGTTGGGGTTCTTGATACGTTGGTTGAACCGGTGGCAGGCGAACTCAGAGTGGGCGCCGCAGGAGGTGCCACGGACCCGGTGGTGAAGCTCCACGTGGCCGACCAGGCGCTGGTGCCGCCCGCATTCGATGCATTCACGCGCCAGTAGTAGAGGGTATTCGCAGCAAGCCCCGAGACGCTCGTCGAGGTCGAGGTGATGCCTGACTGATCGTACGTAAGCGTCGAAAAGTCTGACGCGGTGGATACCTGAACCCGATAAGAGCTTGCACCGCTCGATGCATTCCATGAAAGAGTCGCGGGAATCGATACTCCCGTTGCACCGTTTGCCGGAGAACTCAGTGTCGGTGCCGGCGGCGGAGGCGGGGGCGGACCCCCGGCGACAACCGAGTAGAGCAGCAGGTTAACCGTGCCGGCCGGAACGCCGCTGATGACGTTGGATGTGCCGTTCGACTTCAATGCCGATTGCACAGCCGCCGGCGTCGCACTCGGATTGGCTTCAAGATAGAGCGCTGCCGCGCCGCAGACGTGCGGTGTCGCCATCGAGGTCCCGGAAATCGTGTTCGTCGCGGTGTTGCTGGTATTCCAGTCCGAGGTAATATTCACACCGGGTGCAGCAATATCGACGACAGAACCGAAATTCGAAAATGATGCAAACCCGTCAGAGATGTCGGTCGCTGCAACTGTGACCGCCTCTGTGACGTCAGCCGGTGATTGCGTCGATGCGTCGGCTGAAGAATTTCCGGCGGCAACACAATAGACGATTCCACCGGCAATGGAGTTTCTCACGGCCTGGTCGAGACCCGCGTCCACCGGCCCGCCAAGCGACATGTTGGCAACTGCGGGCCCTGGATGGGCTGAGTGATCGGATGTCGCCCAGTTGATGCCCGCGATCACCTGAGAGTACGAACCTGAACCAGCCGAGTTGAGTACCTTGACGGCAACTAATTTTATATTTTTTGCTACCCCGTAGGCCGCTCCACCGATCGTGCCCGCCGTGTGCGTACCATGGCCGTTATCATCATTCGCCGTACCACCGTTGATGATCGCGTCGAATCCGAACACTGCTCTTCCGCCGAAATCGGTATGCGATTGACGGATGCCGGTATCAATACAGTAGGCAACCACGCCGGTTCCGGTCTGGTTGTACGTGTACAGGGCATCCAGGGGAAGATTACGCTGATCGATCCGGTCCAATCCCCAGGAAGGGGGATTCGTTTGTGTTGCAAAAATGTGGGCTATCTGATCCTGCTCGATGTACGCAATCCGTGAATCGTTCTGCAACGCCTCAAGCTGCGCTGCGGTGAGCTTGCCGGCGAATCCTTTGAGAGCATACTTGTAGGTATAATTCGCTTTCACGGCATGCTTCTGGCCGATATCGTTCACCTCATTGTCAACATCGGCCACTGCATCCTTGAAGACAACGATGTAGGAACCCTCGATGTAATTCCCCCCGGTAACCTTGGGGAGCAGAGGGGCCCGACCGCCGACTTGCGAAGTTTGTGTGGAAGACTGTTGCTGAGGTCCGGTGACCTGCGAGGACTGATCGGAGCAGCCGGCCAGAAGAAGCGCCAGCACGGCTCCGGTCAGCAGCAACCAGAGGAAGGAACGTCTCATATCAACCTCCTTCGGAATGTGGTGGTGGATTATGGTGCCCTTAGCGGGCGTGGCAGAAGGGGGAAAGTAATAACTAAAATCAATTATATCAAGAGAAAAGTAACGAAGAATGGAAATTATTTTGGGTTCTACAATCTCCGTGCCAGACACATGTAGTGACTCCTCCAAGCCGGGCGCACCAAAAAAAATCCCGTCCTCCCGCAGGGCGGGACTCGGACGGGACTTCGTCTCATTATCAGGGATGATGGGACTTGGGGGCTTAAAAAAGCCTCTGCGGGAATGTAATTACGGAATCGGGGAAAGTCAAGAAGATCTTACCCGATATATCCGATTTTTTCCAAAAAAATATCGCCTGCGAGATCGGCCGCCAGCCGCGACCATCCTAGACCGCAAGCGCGAGGTGGGTTTTTACTGGGGGACAAACGGACGCGGTTCCGAGTCCTCGGTTTTTATCCTCACGGTAGCCGGCTTCAATCCGTCGGAGAATGCCTTGAGCGAGATCTCTCCCGCCCGGCGTCCGGCCTGAATGATCACCTGGCATTTGCCGCCGAACAACTTCCTCTGATAACCTCCCCCAATGTATTTGTCCGGCTCATGGCTACTGGGGTTGCCGTTGCCGACGCCGATGATGGTTCCATCCCCCTCGAGCTCAAACCGGATCAGATTCTCGGCGTTTGCGATTTCCCTCCGTTCCCGATCTAGAGCGTTCACTTCGATGACGCAGACGTCCTCCCCGTCGGCACGGATGGCTGATCGGTCCGGTGTGAGCCGGATCGCGGCCGGTTCTCCGGTACTTTCGACTTTAGACCTTATCGTTCTTCCCTTTCTCCAGCCGCGGGCCTCGAGAGTACCCGGCTCATACGCTACCTTCCACTGGAGATGCGAATTCGGCTCCATGATCTTTCTTCCCAGGCTCCTGCCGTTGAGGGTCAGCTCCACGCTGTCGCAGTTGCTCTGGCACCACACGTCGATTGGCTGACCGGCTCTCCCGCTCCAGTTCCAGTGCGGCGCGAGGTGGAGCACCTCTTTGTCCGACCACCAGGATTGATAATAGTAAAAATTATTTTTCGGGAACCCGCATACATCGAGGATGCCGAAATGCGAGCTGATGCACGGCCAGTCGTAGGGACTGGGTTCGCCGCGGTAGTCGAATCCGGTCCAGACGAACGCCCCGGCCATCCATTTCCTTGCCGCGCAATATTTCCACCAGGGTTCGGCGAGCGATCCATATCCGGGCGCGTTGACGTCGTAATCGCTGACGAACCCGTTGAGCGTGTCGTTCGCATACACTCCCCGGGTGCAGTAAGTGCTCGCCTCTTCGCTTCCAAGGAGCGGTTGATCAGGATGCTCGCGATGATACTTGTCGACGTCCCCTCGCCCGATGTAATTGACCCCCCGGACGTCTACCACGCTGTTTATTCCTGGATAATGATCGCCGTTATCGGCCGCGAATGTGCAAAGCCGGGTCGGATCGAATTCCTTCTGGACTCGTTTCAGAGATCGGGCGATGTTCCTTCCCGTCTCACTGCTCTGGATCCACCATTCTTCATTCCCGAGCGACCAGATCATCACCGACGGATGGTTCCGGTCCCGGAGAATAAGCCCCTGAAGCTGCCCCGCCAGTTCCGGCGTACTTCCCATCAGGCGATTCTCATCCATGACAAGCATGCCGAGCCGGTCGCAGGCTTCGAGCAGCTCCGGTGTCGGAGGATTGTGACTCGTCCTGTAGGCATTGCATCCCATTTCCTTCAGCTTCCTGATCCGGAAGTACTGCAGCCCGTCG
>DASQAZ010000048.1:0-10270 GCA_035635475.1 Bacteroidota bacterium
TGATTGGTCTACGGGGAGATATGTGGATAGCCGCGGGAATTACCTTCGCGATCCCACGCAGCTCGATTTTCTCATGTTCTACGTTTCGTTTACGAACGCGAACTGGCCCGGCGGCCCGCCCGACATGATTCAGGACATCACGAACCTTGAGAATAACATCTACCTCGAGAATGACGGGGGTACGACTTTAAGTCCGCGGTCCGTTTCGGGAAAGCGCCGCACCAGGCTTACGATGGAGGAAAAGTTACTGGTCCTATTTGAGTTGAGAAATAAAGACCCTCACTTTTTCACGAACAGCCGCGAAATGCGCCTTGTCATCAAGGGATTCAGGGACCCCATCGAGCTCAAATTTCCGATTTCGAGAGTGAGATAGCGCGAATGAGAGTCAGCTACCTCACGAATTCCCGGTAGCTCCAGGCCACGGAATCTGCGAGCCGATCAGCAATTCGATTGAGAGATTCTGCATCACGAACTCGTCCCACGATAAACTTTTCGAAGTTTATTGCCCCTTCCTTCGGTGAGGCATCAGGGCCTAGCACCATATGACCGTTCTTCGGTGCTACCACCGCGTGAGTTCCGACAATCTCATCATATACATAGATCGTTTCTTCATCTCCCTTCTCCGTGGGACGCCAGATAGTATGTAGTTCCTCGCGATGACCTCCCGGCTCGATGTAGAAGAATTTTTCCTTCGAGGTCCCATAGGTCAGCCGAAAACGAGAACGTAGAACGCCATTGACCCCGATGCGATACACGCGCCACCCGTTCTCGTACTCTTCAGGGACGCCACTTGAATCATTATAGACGATCAGCACCGGACCAACATGGCCGGCGGGAATTAAATAAATCTCATTATCGCGCCGCGAATCACAACCCGCCATGAGAGCGGCAATCGTGCAGTGCAGAATTACCTTGCACAATCCCATGGCTCGCCTGTCTACCGTGTTAGATTCGTGCATAAAAGTCCAATAGGCTTCGATGTATGCCCTCCAGGTGTAACATCGGGTATGATACGCGAATAAATCGAAATGCGCAATGCCTTAAAGTATTAGGAAATGGCGGGTCACTTTCGGGAACATTCCCCTTCTTGAGAGAGTAGACAGGATAAACCCCCTCAACTCTTTCAAAGAAAGGAGTCTCCCATGAATACCGCTCGAACATGCACAAGTGCCAGGCTTTTTCGACTTTCGATTCTCGCGCCTGTTATGCTCTGGATCACCATGCAGGCATTAGGGGCAATGTCACTCCCTCGTCCCGCGGTGGAAATCCGTTTGGAGGGAAGACTCAATACATCGTGCGTCCCTCACAACGGAGGAACGGTTTACCTTAATATTCAGCTCACAACCGGGGCGGGCGCCGATTACTCGGGCACGCGCCGGCGAATGAACCTCGCGGTAGTCCTCGACCGGAGCGGTTCCATGGCGGATGACCGGAAACTGGATTATGCGAAACGGGCAATCCTCTCGCTTGTCGACCACCTCTCGCCTAACGATTACCTTTCCATCATCGTCTACGACGATCAGATAGAGACGGTGTTCCCTATGCAGCCGGTAAGAGACAGGAATCAGATCAAACGTCTGCTGAAGGAGATTTATCCTCGCGGCGCGACTAATCTGGGGGGCGGAATGATGGAGGGATTCCGCGAAATCGATAGAGACTTTCGCCGGGATTGTGTCAACCGGGTGATCCTCCTGTCCGACGGATTGGCCAATCGGGGGATTACCGATCTTCGCGAGCTCGATGACATCGCCCGGGGATATCGAAACAAATCAATCTCTCTCAGCACGATCGGGGTTGGACTTGATTACAACGAGAACCTCATGCTTGGTCTGGCAGATTACGGCGGGGGAAATTACTATTACGTCGAAAGCCCGCACCAGCTCGCATCGATCTTCGAACACGAGTTGAGCGGCATGAGCTCCCTCCTCGCGCAAAATGCGAGAATCGAAGTAACTCCCGGAAGGGGGGTCACAGTGAGCGATGCCATCGGCTGTCTCCGGAACCAGGAGGGAGATAAGTGGATTATCAGCATCGGGGACCTGTATGCCCACGATAAGAGAGATTTTACATTAGAGTTGCAGATACCTGAAGGGGCAGGCACAATGGTTGCGGCAAGCGGCGTCTTGAAGTATGAAAGTGAGCGGAGCGCTGTGCGAGACTGTCCGGGGTTCTCCGTCGACATCCACTACACCGACGACGCAGCCGAGCTGTTGAAAAGCAAAGATTGGGATACGCAGGCGAAAGTGGACATTGGCCTGTCCAGCCGAAAGGTCGAACGCGCCATGGAATCACTCGATGCAGGGAACAGAGAGGATGCTGCCCGTCAACTCAACGAGGCGACGGCGGGTTTGGCGAGTTCTCCCGCCGTGACCAAGAGTGTCAACGCAGCGGCGTTGATCCAATCCCAGATCAAGCAGCTTCAATCCTATTCCGACAGCGTCAAGGATAAATCTACCGATGTCCGGCGAGTGAAGAAGTCAGTGCAGTACGAAAACTACAAGTCGCGGCGAAAAAACTAGGGTCAAGTCGTGTTCGTCCGCCGGACAGTTCCGTCACTGCTCGTAGTTCTCGACGATGTCCGGCGGGCGGACTTTCGCTTCGTTTGGATTCTTGCCTGCGTCGCGCAAACCCTCCCGCTGCCGGAGCAGGTCCCAACACTGATCCAACTCGACCTTCATTTGATTCAATCGCTTCAACTCTTTGTGATCCAGATTGCCCTTCGAGTACAGGCGTTCCTCCTCCTCGGTTAACTCTTTGATGTGCTTGAAAATTTGAATGTCTTCCACGCTTTGTGCTCCTTTCTTATTGATTGGGGTTGGCTTTCCTGCACACTTTCGCTGTGTTCTTAACACCTGCCGCGTTATGCGAAGTTCCCAGCACCAACTTCGTGCAATGGGGCATCATCGTCATGGGTTTCCCCTGGTTGTAGCGATCTTCTCCAGATTTCAAACGTCAGCCACCAGTCCACCGTATCCTTCAGGTGAAGCTCGCCATGATAGTACCTCCCGACAGCATCCAGCACCTTTCGGGAATCATAGATGGAGTTAGTAATGACGTCCTTCGAGTGCGCGGTATCCAGCACGTACTCCCGGATGTGGCCGAGCAGGTCATCGGGAGTGGGATCGCAATATCCCCTCGTCAGCCTTGACTTTACCTTGGTCAGAAGCCATGTGGCATTGGTCGACAGTCCAAAGCGATGCGTGAATCCCGATTTTGCCGATGGAAATCGTTTCAGCTCCGGACTTAATCTGCCGATAATTTCAGTATGAAATGTCGCGTTCGACCTATCCTTGACTGGAATCCGAAAGACTGCCCGGAGGAATGACGGTTGAGCCAACGGCATGAAGTTCAGAATCTCAGCGTCAAGCCGCGCTTGTCCGGGACCGCCGTAGTTGGGAATTCGCATCCGGACGGAGAAAAGGTCTGCAAAGTTCTCGACTCCGATCTCAGGAAGGGGTGGCATCGCTTCCAGTGCTTCGGCCAGACTTTGCCCGGCGCCGGATTCGAGTTTATTCATGACCTCGCGTGAAAAAATATCGGCACGCGGCGAGCGCATGAGCGCCAGGAGGCGCGGAATTTCCTTCGATTGGAGAGCGGTCCTTCCCCTTCTAACAACCCGGTTCAGAAATTGCCGGCGGGCAATCTCGCCGAAACCGCCGTCAATCATCAGCGCACACTGTTCGCGGACCTTCGGGAAGTAACGAAGCTTAAGAAACGAGCTGCCCGGCTCTACCAGATTAGTCTGAACAACAAACGAATGCATCGCCGAGAGACAAGTATCTGTGTCAGGAAGAGGCTCGTTGTAGTATTGATGTTCGAGCCCGAGAGTTTGGGCAATCTTCGTTGCAATTCGGACGTCAGGGTCGGTTGGCTCTCCAAATGTGTGGGTGACAAAGCGGCCCTTGTGAGAGCCAATCAGGCAGGCCAGGAGCAATCGGGAATCAAGTCCGCTCGACAAGCCAAGAGAGATCGTGTGATGGCGCTCTAGCGCGGATTCAAGAAGTGCGTTCAAGCTTTCGATCGCACCCTGTGCATCTCCGGGCTGAAAAGAGGGCAGCCATGGCGTGTTGTTTGAGCAAATAAGCGACCCCTCTCTGAAGGACGCATACCCGCCGGGTCCAAGACGATCGATGCCCAAAATATATGATGCATACGAGAACTGGTTGAGCATTAACCAGCCGCTTCCCAGCGATGCGAAATCGATCCCACTTTGTCCGGTCGCTTGGGCGACCCAGTCAAGCCGGGTCGAGATACAGTGCCCTTCTGCGCATTTCCCAAAGTAGACCGTGCGAAGTCCTAACTGATCGGTGAAGCACTCAATGCTGTCGCCGTTCCATCGGAGGACGACATAATGCCCATCGAGAGCTTCAGGATCGAAAGCTTGCCGTGAAAGTGCAGACCTCCAATCGGCCATCGTCATCATGGAAGCGCGGCGGTAGTCGGTCCTTATCCCGGTTCCCACGACAGCCCACCCCGAAGACCCGCAGTTTTCGAAGAAATACGTGTCCGGAATTCCTCCCACAGCTAGATAGAACCCGGGCAATGAAACGGAATGCAAGGGGGTTCCATGGTAGCGCCAGAATCCCGTTGGCAACTTCTGTTGAGACTTAGTGACTGCAAATAGCCAACTCATAATCCCTATTTCCTACTCCTGATGCGCTCGTTGTGCATAATGGTCTAATAACCTAAAATCACTATGCTCATTTGAATATCGAAGTTTCGATTCTTGCTGGAGGACGATGCGCTGTAGACTGAATTAGATACCGATCCACCGCGGAACATTCCTTTTGTATTCGAGATACTCATCGCCAAACTTGCTTACTAAACCTGGTTCTTCTAAAATTGTGAAGTAGGTGCTATTGATGACAAAGAACAGAACGAACCACGTGAATATTCGGGAAGAGTGAAGAATCATCGACTCGCCGAGCAGGGCGGTCAAAACTCCAGTGATCATCGGATTCCGAACGTACGAATACGCGCCATTGACAACCAGTCGCCGCGATGAAATGCATTGTCACTCTTCGTGCCTGAATCCAATGGATCTTTTTTTTGGTTCAGGCAACCGTGGCGGCTCCAAGAGTTTCTTCAATTCCTCTAACACGTACACGATCGCCTGTTCATGCGTATCGAGTCGCTGGGTGAGCTTCTTTTCCAGCTCGTGGAGTTTCTCCATCAACGCCCTGTTCGTTGCCATCGTTTGCCGCATCTTGATAAATGCCCGCACGACAAAAATGCTCATTTGCACCGCCCGATCGCTATTCAGGACGTTGGCAGCCATAACGGCACCGTGTTCGGTGAAGGCAAAGGGGAGAGTTCGTCTCCCACCACGTCCTTTGTTTGATATCGCAAATTGCGATGTCAAAGCTCCATGCTCTTCGGGAGTCGTCTCTTGTATTTGCGCGGCATAGAACTCAGTATTCAACGCGCCGGTTGCAGTGATCATCTAGAAGTACGTAAATCTGCACCCTCGCTCCTTTTCCCTTCTCGCTCGAATTCGGGAATCGCATTGCTGGGCGGCGGAAACCAGGTTCGTAATCCAAACAATGGGAGAGTCGACTGGACTTCGAATACCTCTTTGGCCCCCTCACTTTCATTTTGAAGTGTCACCTAAGGTAATTAAATCGATCCTCCATGTCAAGGATACCTGGTCTCCCTGCCCACCTGCAACTCTCGCAGTTTTTTTGCCTTCGTTCGGGAATTTGTCTACATTTGGTTTGCTTTGCAAAGCGGTTTGCGCGCATTCTCCAACTTTCACTTCCATGAACATCCTGAAAGAAATCGAGCGAAGGAGCCACGAGCAGGTGGTCTTCTGCTCCGACAAGAGATGCGGCCTCCAGGCCATCATCGCCATCCATAACACCGCCCTCGGCCCTGCGCTCGGGGGCACAAGAATGTGGACCTATGCTTCAGACCAGGATGCGTTGGTCGATGCCCTCCGCCTCTCGCGCGGTATGACATACAAGGCCGCCGTCGCCGGCCTGAACCTCGGCGGAGGCAAGGCGGTCATTATCGGCGATCCCAACAAGGACAAGTCCGAGGCGCTCTTCCGGACCTACGGCCGCTTCGTTGAGGGGCTCGGAGGGCGATACATCACAGCCGAGGACGTCGGCACAAGCGTGCAGGACATGGAATTGGTGAGGATGGAAACCAAATACGTCACGGGGATCGACCGCGCGCTCGGAGGCGGAGGCGATCCCTCCCCCGTAACCGCGGTCGGGGTCTACCACGGAATGAAAGCCTGCCTGAACGAGCTGACAGGAAGCGACTCGTTGAAGGGGAAACAGATCGCTGTCCAGGGAGCGGGACATGTTTCGAGCTACCTTTGCGAACATCTTGCGAAAGAAGGCGCAAAGCTATTCATCACCGACATTTACGAGGCAAAGGCGAAGGCGCTCGCCGAGAAAAGCAAGGGGACGTACGTCGAGCCCGAGAAGATCTACGACTGTCCTGCGGACATCTTTTGTCCGTGTGCCCTGGGAGCGATCCTCAACGACGAAACAATCCCACGCCTGAAGGCAAAAATCGTCGCCGGCGGGGCAAACAACCAGCTCGCGGATGAGAGGAAACACGGGAAGATGCTGGCGGAACTCGGCATCCTTTATGCGCCCGATTACGCGATCAACGCCGGCGGGCTGATCAGCGTCGCGAACGAGCTGGAAGGGTACCCCCGCGAACGCGCCTTGAAGCAGGCGGAAGGCATCTACGATACGATCAGAAAAATATTCGCCCTCGCAAAACAGGAACAGGTCCCCGTGCACGAAGCCTCGAACCACCTCGCCGAAAAACGCATTGCCGGGATCAGCCACATCCGCAATCTCTACGCGGGCAAGTCGGAATTCGCGGGCAGGCTCGGCGATCTCGACCATGCAAAAGGATGACCTCTACCCGGAAGGCGCTCCACCCAGCACCTGAGTCGCCATGACGCTTCTGAGACGGCGTGCAACCCGCGAACGGGTTCTACAGACGTTGTACGCCTACGAGCTCTCGCAGGAGCCCATCGCAAGCGTCCTGGAAAACGTTCTCGGAGACTTTCACTCGGATCACCAGAGCCTCGAGTTCGCAAAACGGCTGATCCAGGAAGTCATCAGCCACCAGCCGGAAATCGAACGCCTCATAAAGGCAAAGGTCTCTCACTGGGACTACAACCGGATCGCGGTCATCGACAAGCTCCTTCTCCAGATGGGCATCTGCGAGTTTCTTTATTTCCCCGACATTCCCCCAAAGGTCACCATCAACGAGTCGATCGAGGTCGCCAAGACCTTCAGCACGGAAAACAGCGGAAAGTTCATCAACGGGATCCTGGACGCCGTGCTCGATGAGCTGAAAAAAACCGACACGCTGCGGAAGACCGGGCGCGGCCTCATTAATGGAAACGTCCGTTCAAAACCCGCGCCTCCGGCCAGCCCGGAGGAGCCCTCCGAAGACCAGTGACCGGCAATCAGTGACAGAGCTCGCCCGGACGGTCGGGAAGCGATCGACGATCTTCGCCTGGTCCCTTTTCGACTTTGCCAACACCGCGTTTTCGGTCATCGTCGTCACCGTGATCTACTCGCGGTATTTCACGACGCACGTGGCGGGCGGAAAGCGCTGGTTATGGGGCCTTGCGGTCAGCCTCTCGATGGTCTGCGCAGCCATTCTCTCCCCTCCACTCGGCGCGGCGGCCGATTTCTCACGCCACAGAAAGCTGTTCCTTTTCATCTTCACGCTGGCATCGGTCATCTGCACGGCTTCCCTCTTCTTCGTTCAGGAGGGAATGGTGCTCGCGGGCGTGCTTCTTTTTGTGGTTGCGAACATCGGTTTCGAGGGGGGGCTGGTTTTCTACGACGCATTCCTGCCGAGCCTCACCTCGGCGAAATCCTACGGGAGGGTGTCGGGCTACGGCTTCGCCATGGGATACCTTGGCGCGCTCGCCGTGCTCGTCATCGTCAGCTACATGCTCCCGGATCCCTCCTCGCGGGATTATCTTTTCTTCGTGCGCTTCTCCTTCGTCGTGGCGGCCGCTTTTTTTCTCCTCTTCTCGCTGCCGATGTTCTTCTTCGTCCCCGAGCCGCAGCGCGTCCTCTCGGCATCGTCGACACGCGGCTACATCCGCCAAGGAATCAGGCAGGCGATGCGCACATTTTGGGTGCTGTTCATCGGGCGCGACTTTCGGCAAATCCGTAGGTTCCTTATAGCGTTCTTCATCTACAATGACGGAATTCTGACCGTCATCGTCTTTGCCGCCATCTTCGCCGAGCGGATCCTCAATATGGACGACAAGGCGATCATCGTTTTTTTCGCCGTCGTGCAGACCAGCGCCGTGATCGGGTCCGTCGTCTTCGGCTTCATCACCGATAAGATCGGCCCCAAGAAGACGATCTCCCTCACGCTGGCGCTCTGGATCGGGATCACGATCGGCGCCTTCTTCGTCAAGACTATCGCCGTCTTTTACGTGGTCGCGCTGGCGGCCGGCGTCGCAATCGGTTCCTCGCAATCGGCCAGCCGGAGCCTGATGGCCCTGCTGACCCCGAAAGAGCGGGAGGCGGAATTTTTTGGCTTCTATGACGGTTTATGTGGTAAGGCTTCCGCCGTGATCGGGCCGTTCATCTATGGGTTGATCGCTGATTTTACGAATGAGCGGATTGCAGCGCTATCAATCGGGCTGTTTTTCCTCGCGGGGTTGGTCCTCCTGCAGGGCGTTTCCGAGCCGGAGCGCAGCATCGTTCCCGCACATCAGCCATGAACAAGTCTCCGTTATTCCGTATATTTGGTATGAGAAAGCCGATGAAACCGGGAATTTTGACGGCAATCGCCGTCTTGGCTCTCGCCCCGCTCGCGGTTTCGAGCGAAAAGCCGGCGACCGAAAATCAATACGTGAAATTCTCCGCCGCCCTGAAGCAGCCAACGATGGCGAAGGGGTCGACCGGGGCGCTTTTGATCACGCTCCGTCCGCAGAAGGGAATTCATATCGTCCTCGAACCGCCCGTGAGCGTCACGTTCGACAGCGCGGCGCCGGTGGAACCCTCGGGGAAGGTGGAAGTCCCGAAAATGGCGAAGCACCCCTACCTCGACACGGCGAAAGCGATCGTGCAGCGGTTCAGGCTTGCAAAACGGGAACCCGGATCTACCGTAACACTGAAGGGAATCCTGACATATTTTTATTGCTCGGACGTGGAGGGCTGGTGCAGCAAGTTCAGGCAACCCTTCGCGGTCTCCGTCACGGTCACGAAGTGAGCTCTGATGGCGAAGGTCTACTTCATATCCGACGCGCATCTGGGGCTCGGATCAAGGGAAGAAGAGCGGGAGAAGGAGCGCCGCCTGATTGCGTTTCTCGATGAGATGCGGCGGGATGCGAACCAGCTTTTCATCGTGGGCGATCTGTTCGACGCATGGTTCGAGTACCGGACGGTGATCATGAGAGGATTTCACCGCCTGCTCGCAAAGCTGGACGAATGCACCGAGCAGGGGATCGCCATCCACTACCTGGCGGGGAATCACGACTATTGGATGAAGGACTTTTTCAGCGAAGAGCTCCGGATGAAGACGTACCATGAGCCGTTCGAGACGGTCATCGACGGAAAGAAGGTTTTCATCCATCATGGAGACGGGCTCTCGAACAACGACGCGGGCTACCGGATTCTTAAAAAAATCCTGAACAACCGGCTGAACATCTGGCTGTTTTCCTGGGTGCATCCCGACATCGGCATTAAAATCGCCCGATCGTCCTCGCGGAAAAGCAGGCATTACACATCCGCCAAGGACTATGGTGAACAGGACGGAATGCTGCTGTTCGCCCGGAAGAAAATTGACGAGGGTTACGACGTCGTCATCATGGGGCACCGGCACTCGCCCGTCTGCACCCAGATCGGAAAAGGCATCTACGTCAACCTCGGCGACTGGATCGAGCACAATACGTACGCCGAAATGTCCGGCGGCAGGATTGAGCTCAAGAAATGGAAACAGGAACGAACGGCATGAACCTTCCGGTGCTTCTAAAAAACCGCCGCAAGATGCGGCTCGTGGGCTGGTCGGTGCTGGCGGCGCTCGTGGGGATCTATGTCATTTATCTGATATCCGGGTTGCCGTCCCTCGAACAGCTCGAACACCCGCGGGCGGAGCTCGCGACGAAGGTGTACTCGACCGACGGAGAAATCCTCGACCAATTCTACATCAAGAACCGCATCCGGGTTGAGTATAAACAATTGCCCAGGGAATTGATCGACGCACTGATCGCCACCGAAGACAAGAACTTCTACGACCACTGGGGAGTCGATCTGCCCCGATTCGCCCG
>DASQAZ010000049.1:0-8439 GCA_035635475.1 Bacteroidota bacterium
AATCCCTTCGGTCGCCGGGATTAAGGAGGCGTCCGGAAATTTTGCTCAGATTATGGAAATTCTCCGCAATAGGGTCAAAAGATTCGGGGTCTGGTCGGGCGACGATGCGGTAACGCTGCCGTTGATCGCATTGGGGGCGGACGGAGTCGTATCCGTCGTATCGAACGAGGTGCCCAAGCTGTTCTCCGAGATGGTACGCCTTTGCCTGGCAGGAAAATTTGGGCACGCCCTCAAGATCCATAACCGGTTGCTTTCTCTGATGAATTTTAACTTCGTGGAATCGAATCCAATTCCTGTGAAAGCGGCGCTCGCCGCGATGGGCTTTATCGGCGAACACTACCGCTTGCCGATGGTTCCGTTGAGCGGCAAACATCGTCCCGCCCTGAAAAGGATCCTGGAGAATTTGGATCTATTGGATTAAGATGCCGCTCAAGGAGACAATCGAACGGCTGTTTGAAGCGCCCGTCGGTAAGACCGACCGTGAAGAAGCGCTTCGGGCAGTCGATCAGCTCAAAGCATCATTGAACCGGGGAGAAGCCCGCGCAGCAGTTTACGAAGACGGAATGTGGCACGTCAACCCGTGGGTGAAGAAAGGCATTCTTCTGGCCTTTCGGATCGGGCGCGTGGCTGACACCCCGCATGCATCGCGCGACGGATTTGAATTCCTCGATAAGGACACGATGAAGCTGAAACATTTCACTGCAGCGGACGGAGTGCGAATCGTTGCCGGGGGAAGCGCGATCCGCGACGGCTCATTCGTCGCCGAAGGAGTCGTCATGATGCCGCCCTCCTACATCAATATCGGGGCATACGTCGGCAAAGAGACGATGATTGATTCCCACGCGCTCGTAGGCTCGTGTGCGCAAATTGGAGAACGCGTTCACCTGAGCGCGGGTTCTCAGATTGGCGGGGTGCTCGAACCGGTCGGCTCGATGCCGGTCGTTATCGAGGACGACGTCTTTATCGGAGGAAACTGCGGAATTTACGAAGGGACAATCGTAAAGCGCCGTGCAGTGATTGGCGCCGGCGTTATTCTCACCGGCTCTACGCCCGTCTACGATCTCATCAACTCGAAAGTGTACAGGAAGTCGAAGGATGAGCCCCTTGTTATTCCGGAGGGAGCCGTCGTGATCGCGGGTAATCGGCACATCTCTCATCCCTTCGCGAAGGAACATCATCTTTCGATTTACACTCCGATCATCCTCAAGTACCGCGACGAGAAAACCGATGCCGCAACCGTCCTCGAGGAAACCCTGCGTTAAAAGCCTCCATGAAGCGAGTCCTCATCACCGGCAGTAACGGCCTCCTCGGACAGAAGCTTGTGGAGCTCCTCTCCCGGTCCAATAATTACAATCTCCTCCTCACCTCGAAACAGAAGCAGTCGGTTTTTCAGGAGGAGATGCTGCCCTACCGTCAGCTCGACGCGACCGACCGGCACGAAGTGCGCAGCGTCCTGGATGAAATTGAACCCGAGGTAATCATCAATACCGCTGCGATGACGAACGTCGATCAGTGCGAGACCGACCGGGAAGCGGCGTGGCGCGCAAACGTCGTCAGCGTGGAGAACCTTCTTCAGCCATCGAAGCTCGTCGGAGCGCATCTCATCCACATCTCCACCGATTATGTTTTCGATGGAAAGAGCGGTCCTTACAACGAACTGGATCGCCCGAATCCCCTCAGCTACTACGGCAGGACAAAGCTCGCCAGCGAGAATATCATCCGCACGAGCGGCGTGTCATACACCATCATCAGGACAATGATCCTGTACGGTGCCGGATACAATGTGAAATCGAATTTTGCTCTGTGGGTTCTGAAAAATCTGGTTGAAGGAAAACCGGTCCGCGTTGTCGATGATCAGATGGGAAACCCCACGCTCGCCGACGATCTCGCGTTCGCAATCGTCAAGATTATCGAGCTGGGTAGATCAGGTCTATACCACATCTCCGGAGCCGATCTCGTCAGCCGCTATGATTTCGCCCTCGCCCTCGCTGAAGTATTCGAAACGAACAAGAAGCTTGTCACGCCCGTGAAGACAGTGTCACTGAAGCAACCGGCAGCACGGCCGATGAAATCGGGATTTATCACGCTCAAAGCCCAAACCGACCTCGATATCAAGATGTCGGGCATGTATCATGGGCTGACGGTCCTCAAGAATCAATTGAACGCGCATGTGAAGCAGCATGCGGCCAACCTGAAGTAATAGAAGCCCTCCGATGCTCGACATCCGGTTCATCCGCGAACACCCTGACCTGGTAAAGGAAGGAATCAGGAAGAAGGGAGAGGTCGACACAATCAATGAAGTGCTCGAGCTCGACGCCAAGCTGCGCGCGCTCATCCAGAAGGGTGAAGCGTTGAAAAATCGCCGCAACACCGTATCGGAAGAAATCGGCAAACTCAAACGCGAAGGGAAGGACGCCGCGGCAGCCATCAAAGAGATGGAGGCCGTTAAGAATGAAATCAAATCCATTGATGATGAACTCCGGCGCGTCGAAGGAGCGTTGAACAAGCTCTTGCTGGCTGTGCCGAATATTCCGCATCCCTCAGTCCCTGTCGGAACAAAGCCCTCGGATAACAAGGAAATTTCACGGTGGGGGGAGACGCCTGAACAAGATTTTAAAGCGCGGACACATTGGGAGCTGATCGATAAACTCGGAATCGTCGACTTCGATCGCGGCGCACGAATCACCGGCGCCGGGTTCCCCGTTTACAAAGACCAGGGTGCTAAACTTCAACGGTCGCTCATCAATTTCTTCCTGGACGAAGCTGTTGCGCGCGGATACAGAGAGCTTCAACCTCCGCTCATGGTCAATGCCGCAAGCGCCACCGGAACCGGCCAGCTTCCCGACAAGGAAGACCTGATGTACACGATTCCGAAGGACGAACTGTACCTGATTCCGACGGCGGAGGTGCCCGTTACCAATTACCACCGCGACGAGCTCCTGGCCGAACAGGATCTTCCGCTCAAATACTGCGCTTACACTCCCTGTTTCCGCCGCGAAGCCGGATCGTACGGAAAAGACGTTCGGGGGTTGAACCGGCTGCACCAGTTCGACAAGGTGGAGCTCGTGAAATTTGTTCATCCCGGCGTATCGTACAATGAGCTCGAAAGCCTTCGTGCCGACGCCGAACAGTTGCTGCAGAAACTGGGACTCCCTTACCGCGTGCTTCTGATGTGCACCGGAGATATGGGCTTTACGCAGGCAAAAAAGTACGACCTTGAAGTCTGGGCGATCGGCCAGGAGAGATGGCTCGAGGTTTCCTCAATCAGCAACTTCGAAGCATTCCAGGCCCGCCGGATCAACGTGAGGATGCGCCCCAGAGGAAGCGGAAAACCCGAATTTGTCCACACACTCAATGGCTCCGCCCTCGCCCTTCCCCGTGTTGTCGCGGCGATATTGGAAAACTATCAGACTCCCGAAGGCAAGGTTGTTATTCCAAAAGCTCTCCACAAGTACACCGGTTTCGAAGTAATCGGCTGAACTGTATCGGCTGACCCCCGAAATCGGAGGCGGCTTTCACCCCCGACGACTCATGAAACCCTGCTTCGATTGTGGCTCCGCCGCTCGATCAAAGCATCTTTCCCTCCTCTTTCGTATCTTTTAAGATAGTTTTCTCAGTTTCTGCGGACCCTGGCTTCACCGCCTTCGACTTATGAAATCCCTTCTTCGATTGTGGCCATATCTGCAACGCTATCGCCGGACCCTTCTCTGGGGCATCCTGACGGTCGTCTTGAGCAACCTCTTTACCGTATTGCAGCCCCGGTTGATCGGGAACGCGATCGACAAATTGAAAGTCGGTCTGGAAACCCACCAGATGGACAAGACCGGGCTTTTGATGTATGCGGGCCTTGTCGTCGCGCTTTCCCTGATAGCGGGATTTTTCACGTTCCTCACGCGCCAGACGATTATCGTCGTCTCGCGCCACATCGAGTACGATCTGCGCAATGACTTTCTTAAGAACATCCAGAAGCTTCCCCTTTCGTATTTCCAGAATACATCGACGGGGGATCTCATGGCGCATGCAACGAATGACATCAGCGCCGTCCGAAACGCCCTGGGGCCCGGCATTATGTATCCGACGGATACATTGATGACATTCACGATGGCTCTTGCGATGATGCTCTCGGCGGATTGGGGACTGACCCTGCTGGCGTTGATCCCGCTGCCCTTCGTCTCGTACGCCGTTTACCGTCTCGGTCAGGCGATCCATCAGAAATTTGAGGTGAGGCAGCACCAATTTTCCCTGCTCACTCAGCGGGCTCAGGAAAATCTTTCGGGGATCCGCATCGTCAAAGCGTACGTTCGCGAGAAGTATGAGATCAGGCGCTTCTTCGATCTGAGCTGGGACTATCTCAAGAAGAATCTCGTGCTTGCGAGAATCCAATCGGTCATGTGGCCCCTGATGTTTATGCTCGTCGGATTTTCGTTGGTGATTACCATTTACTTCGGCGGACTCCGGGTCGTTCACGGCACGATGACGATCGGGACGCTGACCGCGTTTTTCGGATACTTGAGCCTGCTGATCTGGCCGATGATCGCATTCGGCTGGGTGACGAACATTCTCCAGCAAGGCGCCGCATCCATGGCCCGGCTCATCAAGATCTACGACACAGTTCCGGAAATCCAGGATACGGGAGGAACCGACTTTTCCATTCAATTAATTCAGGGAGCGATCGAATTTCGGAATGCCTCCTTCACTCATAAGAATGCGCGAACCCCCGCTTTGTCCAATATCAATCTCCGGATTCCACAAGGGACAACTCTCGCAATCGTCGGATACACCGGCTCCGGCAAGTCGACACTTGTAAATCTTGTCCCCCGGCTCTATGAAGCCACCGAGGGCGAACTCCTCATCGACGGCGTGGACATCCGCCGGATTCCGCTCGAAGTTCTCCGGAACAACATCGGATACGTTCAACAGGAAACATTTCTCTTTTCCGACACACTTCTGGAGAATATCTCCTACGGCGTGGACAATGGAACCGTCGAACACGTCGGCCGCGCTGCGGAAATCGCGCAGATCGCACGGGAGATTCAGGAGTTTCCAAGGGGATTCGAAACAATGATCGGCGAGCGCGGGATCACGCTGTCCGGGGGACAGAAGCAGCGCACAAGCATAGCGCGGGCGATCATGCGCGATCCCAAAATTCTCATTCTCGATGACGCGCTCTCCGCCGTCGATACCGAAACCGAGGAGGAAATCCTTCTGCGTTTGCGCGAAGTGATGAAAGGACGCACAAGCATCATCATCAGTCACCGGATTTCTACTGTTAAAGCGGCCGACCAGATCGTCGTGCTGGATAATGGGCGCATCGTAGAAGAGGGAACGCACAGCACGCTCGTCAGCCTCGGCGGAATTTATGCCGAGTTGTACGAGAAGCAATTATTGGAAGAGGAACTGGAGAAGCTTTAGATCAATGCAAGAAGAAGAGATTCTCGGTAAAGCGTTCGACAGCCGTCTGATGAAGAGGCTGCTCATGTACCTGCGGCCGTACAGGAAGCAGGTGATCGTGGGCATTGTGCTGAGCATTGCCGTCTCCGCGCTCGAAGCGGTGCGTCCCTGGTTCACAAAACATGCTGTCGACGTCAATATTCGTGACCACGACGCAAACGGGCTGCTCCTGACAGCGCTCTCATTTCTCGGCGTTCTGCTCCTCCGTTCGGTCGTTCAATACTGGAACGCTTACCTTACACAGTGGATCGGTCAGAAGACCATCCTCGACCTCCGCATGCAGCTCTTCGAACACCTGCAGCGTCTTGGCTTGAAATTCTTCGACCGGAATCCGATCGGCAGATTAATCACTCGCGTAACCAACGACATCGAGGTCTTGAACGAGATGTTCTCCTCCGGAATCGTAATGGTGTTCAGCGATGTCTTCCTTATTCTCGGAATTGTCTACTTCATGTTCACGATGAGCTGGGAGCTGGCGCTTGTCTCATTGAGCGTTCTCCCCCTGCTCTTCTACGGAACATTCCTCTTCCGCAAGAAAGCCCGGGAGGCCTACCGCGAGGTGCGGATCCAGCTCGCCCGGATCAACACGTTTATGCAGGAGCACATCACCGGAATGATCGTCGACCAGATTTTCAACCGCGAGAAGCGATCGTTTGAAAAGTTCTCATCAATTAATGCCGCGCACAGGGACGCCAACATCAAGTCGATTTTTTATTATGCGCTGTTCTATCCGGGCGTCGAGCTCATCGGGGCGCTCTCGGTCGGATTGATCATCTGGTACGCAGGTGTCGGCGCCCTCAAGGGCGGCATCACGATCGGCACAGTAATGGCGTTTCTTCAATTCAACGAGATGTTCTGGCGGCCGATCCGCGATCTCTCGGAGAAATATAACATTATGCAGACCGCGATGGCATCGTCAGAGCGCGTCTTCAGGCTGCTCGACGACGCGACGTTCATTGCCGATCCGGCTTCTCCTGTGCCGTTGATGGGCGTACGGGGCGAGATAGAGTTCCGGCATGTTTGGTTTGCCTATATCGATGAAGAGTGGGTTTTGAAAGATGTCTCATTCAAAATCGCGCCGGGAGAGACGATCGCATTCGTGGGACATACCGGGGCCGGGAAAACGACGATCATCAACCTCCTGAGCCGGTTCTACGAATTTCAACGCGGCGAAATCCTGGTCGACGGCGTCGATATCCGGACCATTGCCAAGAATGATCTCCGAAAAAACCTCGCAGTTGTGCTCCAGGATGTCTTTCTCTTTTCGGGCGACATCAAGACGAACATCAATCTGGGGGAAGAATCGATAACTTTCGACCGCATCCGGGCCGCGGCCGCGATGGTCGGCGCAGACCGGTTCATCGAGTCCTTGCCGGCGCAGTACAATGAAGAGGTCAAGGAACGCGGCGCAACTCTCTCGGTGGGGCAAAAGCAGTTGATTTCCTTCGCGCGCGCGATCGCATTCAACCCGAAAATCCTGGTTCTCGATGAAGCGACGTCGAGCGTCGATACCGAGACCGAGATCCTGATCCAGCAAGCCATCCGCAAGCTGCTTCAGGGGAGGACCTCAATAGTGATCGCGCACCGGCTCTCCACGATTCAGCGCGCTCACAAGATCATTGTTCTCCACAAGGGGGAAATTCGTGAGATTGGATCGCATCAGGAGCTGCTGGCTATGGAAGGTATCTATTATAAGCTCTATAAGCTTCAGTACAAGGAACAGGAACGTCGCGTGCTTGTTCCCAGGAAAGCCTAACCCATCTCCGGTCCGGGAACCCTGAAGCTCCTGAGATCGACTAACAGAGAGGAGGAAATCATGCGCACGATATTTGTTTTGCTCGCTTGTATTGTGATTGCCGGATGCGGTGACGAGAGGGTCGTGAAGCCGCCCTTACCCGACATTCAGATGACTGTAACGGTTACTCCTTCGTCGGCTGGTCCAGGCAATCCTGCCAGAATCGCCGCTCAGGTTATCAACTCCGGGGTAACCCCCAGATCGCGGGAAGGTGGTTGCAGTTTTTGGGGCGGTGTCGTGCGCCTCTCGACGTTTGATCGTTTCTTCAATCGAGTCTACCTCTGGAATCCGCTCACGCGGCCGCTGTGCCCGGACGGCTGGTACCGATTCTCTCCTGGTGAGCGCCTTAACGCCGAGGCAATGTTCGACGGCAAGCTGTACAGCAATTCAGGGAAGGAGGAGGACGCCATGGATGGCACCTACACATTTGTTGTGAGTTTCAGCAGCTGGCGAGAAGGCGAACCCCCCGGTCAGGACGTGATCGAGCAGCTGGTAACCGTGAGGTGGACTTCGAAGTGATATCTCATATTGGGGTCCCCCATTTGACGGTGAGTGTAGCCCGGTAGGGTTCCGGGAAGACGGGGATTTTGAACCACGAGATTGGAGATTGCAAGAAAGGAGTCGTTTCTATAAATTGAAGAATGAAAGGGATCTCAGAATGACGAAACTTCTCGAAAAAGCTATCGCGGCAACTGAGAAACTCTCCAAAGCTGAGCAGGACACAATAGCGACGATTATTCTCGAGGAGCTCGCCGATGAAGAGCGCTGGGAACAATCTTTCGCACGCTCGAAGAAGCAGCTCTCGATTCTTGCCAAGGAGGCTTTAGCAGAGTATAACGCAGGACGGACAAAGCCTCTTGAGTTGTAGGCAGCATGAAGTCACGTACCTCGGAGAGGTTTCGTGATGCATTCTCTATGCTTCCCGAAGAAATCAAGCAACGCTCCCACAAGGCGTTTGCGCTCTGGAAAAGCGATCCTTCGCATCCAAGCCTAAAGTTCAGGCAAATCTCTCCAAAAGAACACATCTACTCCGTAAGAATTCGAATCGGGTGGCGAGCCCTCGGGGTGCGGGAGGGCGATACGATTACATGGTTCTGGATCGGATCACATGCTGTATACGATCGGCTCGTTTCCAGACTCTGACACCTCCTTCTGCTCGTTCCACCGATGAAAAGACTGACCATCGCATGACA
>DASQAZ010000050.1:0-17491 GCA_035635475.1 Bacteroidota bacterium
CTGTAATCGAGAAGGTTCCCGTATTTGAAAACATGACACTATGCGAACTCAATACTCCGTTCGTGAAACCCCCGGCCGTTCCGCCTCCGGATACAAGCGTGCCGGTTGATGTGACGCTTACGGTTCCCGCGAAGCCGGGGATCGTGTTTCCAAACGTGTCACGCGCTGTAACCTTTATGGAAAATGGAACCCCCGCTGCTTGAGCCGGGATGTTACCGCCTGCCGACGATTCCACAAAGAAGTTGTCGAGCGGCCCGGCCGTCACAGTTATTGTTCCCGAAGCCGTTGCCGGGACTGCCCCTGAGGTCGCACGGATCACCGCAGTTCCGGTCTTATGTCCAGCGAAGACTGCGCTCTTTAGATCCAACGCCGGGACAAGATCTCCGGCGAGAACCCCGCCGGTGATACTTTGAAGCGTCCAGGAATCAGCCGCGACATTCGCGATGAAATTGTTAAACGTATCGCGCGTAACGGCGTAGACGAGTATTTGATTCCCCGCAACGACGCTCTGTGCCGAAGCGAGTATCCCGGTCCCATTCGGAAGCGTTTCCACTCTTACACTTTTTGCGGCACCAGTTGTCACGGTAAACAGGTTGCTCGTTCCTGTCTCCGTTCCGGCCGTGCGGGTCGCGGTGATGGAAAAGGTCCCCGTATTCGAAAACGTGACGCTCTGCGAACTCAGTACTCCACCGGCAAAAGCCGCACTAGTTCCGCCGCCCGCCGAAAGCGTCCCTGTCGATGTGATGCTAACAGTTCCTGCGAAGCCGGACACGGTGTTTCCGAAAGTGTCACGCGCTGTAACCTTTATGGAAAATGGAACACCCGCGGCTTGCGTCGCGATATTACCGCCGGCCGACGATTCCACAAAGAAATTGTCGAGCGACCCAGCGGTGACAGTTATCGTTCCCGAAGCCGTCGCCGGGACTGCCCCTGAGGTCGCACGGATCACGGCCGTCCCGGTCTTATGGCCTGTGAAGACTGCGCTCTTTAGATCCAGCGCGGGGACGAGATCACCTGCAAGAATTCCTCCCGTAACGCTTTGAAGCGTCCAGGAAGAAGCCGCGACATTCGCGATGAAATTGTTAAACGTATCGCGCGTGACTGCGTAGGCCTGCAGTTGATTTCCCGCAACGACGTTCTGTGGAGAGACGAGACCCCCGCTTCCATTCGGAAGCGTTTCCACCGTTACACTCTTCGCCGGACCAGTTGTCACGGTAAACAGGTTGCTTGTGCCAGTCTCTGTCCCCGCTGTCCGGATCGCCGTAATGGAAAAGGTTCCCACGCTTGAAAATATCACGCTGTATGGATTCAGTACTCCGTTCGTAAAGGCTCCCGTCGTTCCGCCGCCTGCCGAAAGCGTCCCTGTCGACGTAATGCCGACGGTTCCCCCAAAGCCCGGGACGGTGTTCCCGAACGTGTCCCGTGCCGTGATTCTGATCGCGAAAGAAACGCCCGCAGCCTCCGTCGGGATGTTTCCGCCGGCGGAAGATTCAACGAGGAAGTTGCCGAGCGGCCCGGAGGTCACCGTGAGCGTTCCCGAAGTCGTCGTGGGAAGCACACCCGAGGTTGCCCCGATGACGGCAGTCCCGACCTTATGTCCCGTAAAGAGGGCGCTCTTCCGGTCCACGGCCGGAACGAGATCACCTGCGAGGACTCCGCCCGTAATACTCTGGAGCGTCCAGAAATCAGCCGCAACATTGGCAATGAAATTATTGAATGTATCGCGGGTGACTGAGTAGACAAGTATTTGTGTGCCCGCAACGACGTTCTGGGATGGAACAAGACTCCCGCTACCATTCGGCAAAGTTTCCACCCTCACCTTTGTAGCCGCGCCGGGGTTCACGGTAAACAGGTTGCTCGTTCCTGTCTCCGTTCCGGCTGTCCGAGTCGCGGTGATGGAAAAGGTGCCCGTATTCGAAAACGTGACACTCTGCGAACTCAGTACTCCACTGGCAAAAGCCGCACTAGTTCCGCCGCCCGCCGAAAGCGTCCCGGTCGACGTGATGCTTACAGTTCCCGTGAAGCCGGACGCGGTGTTTCCGAACGTGTCACGCGCCGTCACCTTGATCGTGAACGGAACACCGGCGGCCTGTGCCGGGATGTTTCCGCCGGCCGACGATTCCACAAGGAAGTTGTCGAGCGGCCCGGGCGTTACAGTGATTGTTCCCGAAGCCGTCGCCGGGACTGCCCCTGAGGTCGCACGGATCACCGCACTTCCGGTCTTATGTCCAGTGAAGACTGCGCTCTTACGGTCCAGCGCGGGGACGAGATCACCCGCGAGAACTCCACCCGTGACACTTTGAAGAGCCCATGAGTCGGCCGCGACATTGGCAATGAAATTGTTTAATGCGTCTCGCGTAATTGCGTAGACTAGTACTTGAGATCCCGCGACAACGTTCTGCGACGGAACGACGCTGCCGGTGCCATCGGCGGATGTTTCCACATTCACTTTCGCAGCCGCGCCGGAATTCACTGCGAACAGGTTGCTGGTGCCGGTCTCCGTTCCACCCGTGCGGGTTGCCGTGATGGTAAAACTTCCCGTTTTCCCGAACGTGACACTATGCGAACTCAAGACTCCGTTCGAAAAGGCTGCCGTCGTTCCGCCTCCGGACAGAAGAATTCCGGTGGATGTGATGCCTACGGTTCCCGTGAAGCCGGACGCGGTGTTTCCGAACGTGTCGCGCGCCGTGATTCTGATCGTGAAGGGAACGCCAACGGTCTGCGCCGGGATATTTCCCCCGCTCGACGATTCAACGAGGAAGTTGTCGAGCGGCCCCGGCGTCACCGTGAGGGTTCCGGACGTCGTCATCGGCAGCACGCCCGAGGCGGCACCGATCACGGCAGTCCCGATCTTATGTCCCGTAAAGATGGCGCTCTTACGGTCCAGAGCGGGGACGAGATCGCCTGCGAGAACTCCACCCGTAACACTTTGAAGCGCCCAGGAATCAGCGGCAACATTGGCAATGAAATTATTAAATGTGTCGCGCGTAACGGCGTAGACCTGAAGCTGATTACCCGCAACGACGTTCTGGAGTGGAACGATTCCACCCGTCCCGCTCGGCAATGTTTCCACCCTCACCGTTGTGGCGGCGCCGGGATTCACGGTAAACAGGTTGCTCGTGCCGGTCTCTGTACCCGCTGTCCGGGTCGCCGTGATCGAAAAGGTTCCTGTGTTCGAGAACGTCACGGTGTCCGGGTTCAGGACTCCGTTCACGAACGTTCTCGTCGTTCCGCCGCCGGCCACAAGCGTCCCTGTGGATGTAATCTCCACCGTCCCCCCAAAGCTCGTCACGATGGCATTCAGACTGTCCAGTGCCGTTATCTGTATGAATAGCGGAATGCCTGCACTCTGCGCGGCAATAGTGCCGCCGCCCGATGCCTGCACCGAAAAACGATTGACCTGGGCCAATCCGGTCACGGACAGGATCCCAAAGATCAAACAGCTGTATGTTACTCTAGAAAACATCATTCTCCCTTACGTCTCCCGGCTGAAGAAGTGTTCTCGGATTACAACGGATCCGAGGACAACCTGCCCCGGTATGGACGGCTGTCGTTAGCTGTCCACAACATTGAGAGCAGTCTCGATCTTCTGCAGCAACTCCCCGACTTCGACGGGTTTTTGGATATAATCACACGCGCCGGAACGGATCGCCATCACGGTCGATTCAACAGATGGATAGCCTGTTACGACGATAATTTTTGCCTTTGGATCGGCTTGTTTAAGTTCTTTTAAAACTTCGATGCCGCTCATGCTCGGCAGGCCGAGATCGAGCAAGACAAGGTCCGGATGCTGGGACTTGAATATCGTGATGCCTTGAGGTCCGTCCGCGGTTGTATACATCGTGTATCCCTCGTTGATGAGGATAGTGCCGTGCAGCTTCAACTGCACCTCATCGTCATCAATAATTAAAATCTTGCTCATGGCGGTATCTCTTTTGAACAATGTGTGGTGGATTCGCGGTCGTTCAGTGCTTGTCCGCAACGGGAGGGGCGACCGTACGGTCGCGCGCTGTTCGTATCCACTCCTTCGTCGGCAAACCTCTATACAGCTTTCGGTAAAACTTGAATTTCCATGCAGCATACCGCGGCACGTAATAAAGCGCCCGGTAGAGCAATCCATCTGCGCGCGCTGCCCGGAGCCCGGCGGTCACATGGACCAAACCAAGCAGGGGGAGAGCCAGCCATGCGAGCGCGAATTTGGACGCGGCTTCCACCCCGAGAAGTCCAAGGCAGAAGTTCAAACCTGCAAGTGCCGTCGCGACAACCATGAGATTGACGAACGGCGGAATGACCAGCTCGACATACGCGTCAAATGCCTTCCACGAAATCTTCTTGACAGCAGTCTTGAGGAGCCGGCCTGCATATTTCCTTATAATCGGATATCTTCCCCTCTCCCACCTTGCCCTCTGGGACTCGGAATTTGACGCATCAGCCGGCATCGCGGCAAAGACGCATGCTTCGGGCGCGAAGCGGACAGTGATACCCCTGAGAACAAGCATGAGGCCGTACTCAAGGTCCTCATTCAAAGAATAAGCGTTCCACGGATACGCTCGCAGGATCTCGGTCGTAAAACACATCCCGTTCCCGAAAAGTCCGGCGGAGCAGTTGAGAAGGCGCCGGCCCAGCGGCCGGCTGTAATTGTGCAAGGTGAACCCGAGGCGCGTGACTTCGGAACTCCAGGAGCCCGGTCGCGGTTCGACCATGTCGCTGCTCTGAATCACACGTGCACCCCGCTCGAGATATTCATGCATAACGGAAAGAAAATTATTTGATACGATGCTGTCCGCATCCACGACGACGATCGCATCATAGGCCGGTTTCCCCGATACGAGCCTGTCGAATCCCCACCGGAGCGCAAACCCCTTTCCCCGTGAAATGGGATCTTTTCGTTCGAATACCTTTGCTCCGGACTCGCGCGCGATTTCGGAAGTCTTGTCGGTGCAATTATCCGCGATGACGATCACATCGAACATCGAGCCGGGATAGTCGACCGAGAACAAGCTCTTGAGAGTCTTACCGATCGACTGTTCTTCGTTGTGAGCGGGCACGAGAATCGCGAAAAGCCGGCCGTTGCGGGCCGGGCTGACGGCGCTTCTCTTTTTAGGTCGTGCGGTGAGCGCAAGAACGCTGAGCACGGCCAGGTACAGCAGAAAGAATCCGGGAACTGAGAGTAACCCTATTTCAATCAGGTCAGGAACCATCGCTCTCCTCTTTCGCCCGCGTTGTCGATTCTTCGACGAGTGAACGGAGGGGCGAATGCCGGATGATGAACCTGAGCCCCATGCCCAACAATTGCGCTGTTTTCGAGCCCAGATAGCTCAGTTTTTCAATCAGCGAGGGGCTCTTTATAATTGTGAATCGCCTGTATTCATATCGTTCGAACCGGATCCTCGACTTGCACTTCGCCGCCAATTCGCAGATCAGGAACAGGGCGAACCTGAATCGATTCAAGAGCATCGGTGACGATATCCGGATCAGGTAGTTCCGGCTGTCGACCGCATCCCATTCCCGGTACTTGTAAGATTCGTCGCCGCGGAGGAAGTCGAACACCTTCATCCCTTCCTTGATCCCCTCAATCATTGCGATGCACCGGATCACGAAGCCGGGGCTGCATTTCATGATCTCATCGGACGCATGCGCATTGCTCTGGTACATGTAAATTCGCTCGTGGAAATTGAACGCATAATTGACGGCGATCGGCTGGTGGTCGACCTTCAGGAAAAACATCCGGAGCCAATCTCTCTTCGCGAACTTCTTTGAGACTTCGATGTGAAACGCCCGGTGCCGTTCGTCTTCGAACGCGCTCGGATGCCCGAGGCTCTTCCAGCGCCCGCCGTGAATTGAAGAAAACATCTCGACCGCGCCTTTGACATCATCCGTCTCATACCGGTACAGTTCCACACTCGCCTTGAATTTTTCCTGGAGGCGTTTCACCTTTCGCCGGTAATTGTACCCCCGCGAGTGCTGCAAAAGCCCGTCTTCGGTCGGCGGAAGTTCGATGTATGGAGCGACATTCCCCTGATAATGAGTCACCGTGAATCCCCGCTCTTCGAGGATGCCCGGAAACAGCTTGACAAGCGCGGAGCGCTCGTTGACATCCTGGATGTCGAGCACATCCCACTCGCCCGATGTTGCCCGAAGATGACTCGCAAACGCCCGGAGGACGTTCGGTTCGTAGCCGGGGAGGATGATCATGTCGACGTAATCGGAGAGCCAGCATCCGATGAATTGCAGATGCGCGGCGACGCCGATCCCGAGGATCCGCACTTTTTTCTTGAACAGCGGCGCGATGCCCACGATCCGATCGCCAATCTTAAAAACCAGGCAGTTGAGCCTGCCGCCGCTTCCAAAGTACATCCACCAGGTGCTGACCCATTCGAACGTCTGGAAGATGGAAACATCGGCCGTTGAGAGAAGCCTGTTCCATTCCGATTCCAGCGTAATAAATTCAGCGTCGGTATCGACCACCACGACCGTACATGTCCCGCCCTCTTCTCCGCGGGAAAGAACGGGCGGAGTCTCTTCCTGTTGAAGTGCCGGTACGGTCGTCACGCCGTTGTGTTCAACGTCCGGCATGCACGCTCTCTTCTCTCCGCGGAATATCCGGCCTACCCCCGTAGGTTCCCGCGTTCCGCTTCCCGTCCGCGGCGATCCTGAACGGTCTTGAAACAATTTTGCCAAAAAATTGTCCGCACATTATAAAAAACGGGAGGAGGTCGTCTTTAGCGAACCAGGCGGACTCCTGAACGCCCTCGAACGAGGCGATCCATTGCTTCAGATTGAGCTTCCGGTCACGAAAGTACCTCATGCTCGAGACGATGTCCCGGTCTTCGACGAACCACTTCCGTCCCTCATTTGACTCGGATCGCGGCACCCTCTGGCCCGTGAGATCCAGGTATGCCGCCCGCGCAACATCCATGCCGTTTGTCGCGACGAATAGTCTGAACGTAGCCCCGATCCGCGGATTGATATCCAACACTTTATAGCCGCCGTCGCGAGCGTCGTACCGGTAACCGATATCGAGGATTCCCCGGTAGCCGATTTTTTTCATAAAGTCTTTTGTAGTCCGTTCAACGATCTCGTTCCGCAGGCAGATACCCAGAGAGGTATATCCCGTATAGACGGGCGCCTGGCGTATTTTCTTCCCCGTCTGCGCATACAGGCACTCGCCGTCCTTATCGAAATAGCCGTTGAACATCCAGACGCAATCGTCGCCGCCGGGGATATATTCCTGAAGCATGAGATTCGGATGTTGCAAATCTTCCATCTTTTCGTAATGATCGAGCAACTCGTTTGCCGTTCGGATGATGACCATCTTCTTTCCGGTCCGCCGATCCAGCCGATCGCCGTCTATCCCTTTCAGCATGACCGGGAATACGGCACGATCCAGATATCTCACAACGTCTTCCCGTGATTCCGGAAACTCGGTTTCCGCGGTCTGGACGCCGTGCTTGCGGGCCAGGTGATACATTTCTTTTTTGCTTGTCAATGATCTGACCAGCTCCGGCGGGACAGAGGGAAAGATGAACCATTCCCGAAGCGCCTCTGCATGTTCCGCCAGGAGGAGGGCACCTTCGTCGGCGGTATTGATCAGCACCGACCGCTTTCCAATGCTTTTTCCCACTTTGAGCAGGAATTCTACCGTCTTTTCGGGCCGCGCCCTGTCGACATCCCAGATGTACCTTCCCCGGCAGTACTGCGAGTGAAGCCCCGGAGCCTGAGGGTTTTGATCGATGCCGAGAACCTCGATCCCCAATCTGCCGAGGGTTCGCACGACGCCGAGGGACAGGTGGTGATACACTTTCAGCACCACGACCGGGACTGTTGTGTCGGCGACGGTCATAACATTTCGGTTCAGCGAGTCCGGCCCTCCGCCCGCCGCTTGTCGAATCTCCCGGGGCCGGTCCTGTTCCATCACACTGCCGGCTTGATGATCGCGCTCGTGAATCATCTTACTCCGATACGGGAATTCGTACGACTTCGTCGTGCTTCACCATGAAGGCAGAGCCAACGTCGTCCACGTGTGAGAGAATAAATTCCAGATCGCGTACCTGACCGCTTTTCCGGAGGTATTCGGCGCTGTTTCCTGTCGAGCATGCCTGAACAGGCACCCCACTCCAGCGCGCGACGATCTCTTTCGTCTTTTCGTCTTCCGGTTTATACCCTGCCTTCATAAGCCCTTCCGCAATCCACGCGCAGCACATCTGATCTTCTTCGCGAAACTCGCCTCGCGTGCCCGCCCCGATTACCGCCACCCTGTTATGCCTGCCGTTGAGGTGATTCACCGTCGCGGTATGGTTTCGAAAGCACGCGACATAAGCGGCGTCGCTGTCTCTCGCATTGTAAATAAGCTGTGTACCGGATGACGAGAGCAAAATCATCGGACGCATACAATCGTCGCGGTGCGCCATCTCAGCGGGACTGTTGTTCATATCAAATCCGTACGGCATGTTGCCGCCAAGCTCTCCGACCAGGAGAGGGTTGTTAAGCCGCGCGGCAAGCGGGAGCGCGAGCTCGATCGACGGAGCGGGGAAACATCTTCTTCCCATGTTGACCGCCGTAACCGCCGTCGTCGTCGCGCGGATCACGTCGATGGCGATGAGGGCGTATCCCTCGCGGTAATGCCTCACGCTCTCCGGAAAGCAATCGATGACAACTGTGCGATCCATCCTCGACGGACCTCCTAACGTCCCTGGCCCGCGCGGGTGGTCTGACCCGGGCGGCGGGGACGAAGGTTTTCCTTTGCAAACGCATCGGAGTGCAAACCGCGGCGGTAGATCTCGACACGCAGCACTTCTTCGAGGCGGATGTTGCACAGGTGAACCTCGTTACCGAAGTGATCGAGGAGCGCAAATTGGCTCGGCTTATTCGGCGCTTCGAACATCACAATTTTGTGGCCGAACGCGTCCGCGAAACGATCCGCGAAAGCGCTGTTGAAATTCCCGCTGTCATCGAAGAGCCCTACGCCCTTGGCGCTCTCCCGCGCTTCAACCACTAGTTGAAGTGCTCCCGCATCGAGCCACCTCCGGCCCTGCTCGATCAAACCTTCGACGGCGTCGCGGGTGAAAGCTCCCGTGTGCTTCTTCCCGAGCTCAAACTGAACTTCGAGGCCCCGCTCATTTGCCATCCCGATCACCTCGCGGGGGCTCAAGGTCATCTCCGTAAAGCCCTCGCCGCATTCGATCCTCGTCACGCCGAAGTCTGCCACCAGATCGAGGTATTCCGGAAACTTACCCTGCGCAACGGCAACCTCGAACGGGCCCCCGCCGGTCGTGGTCGGCACCCGGTACTTTTTTGCCGCCGCGATTTTCCGGCGTGTCACCTTCTCGTTGGCAACCATCCAGCATGCCATTGAAATTTTCAATATCGACATCACGTGCGAGCTTTGCTCCAGGTGGCTCTCCAGAGTCGCCAGGTCGTAACCCGGGTCAAACGGGCTCGTCGCCGCATCAATTAACGGCACGCCGATCATTTTGAGATAGTCCGCCGTATGCAGTTTACCGCCCGGGCGGGTCTTCGTCATCGTTCTCATAGGTGTTCTCTTCATTGTAGAAATTACTCGCCGCTGTGTTCGGTGATCGGGATCTTTCCCGTGCTTTCGGTCGATGGCTGCAGTGACTGAAGAAACGCGCATGGGTACACGACCACCTTGAGATTCGTGCGGTGATTCTGTTCGGATTTTATAGCCTGAATGATTTCTTCCCAGCTCGACGTTAGCTGGATGCCGCCTATTGCCGACGCCAGCGCCGGAGTCTGATTTCCCGGCCGGAAAAGCCGAATCGGGTTTTTA
The DNA here is from genome assembly GCA_035635475.1 of Bacteroidota bacterium. Classification (GTDB taxonomy): domain Bacteria; phylum Bacteroidota; class Ignavibacteria; order UBA10030; family SZUA-254; genus VBOC01. Next base: position 9,791 of record DASQAZ010000050.1, read on the forward strand.
AATGCAAGGCCGCTCTCCGGCCCCTGGCCGTTGGATCCGCCGCTCCGGCGACGAGAGCTCGTAAGCGTGCGGCTCACCTTCGAGAAAACAGCAGACGCCACCTGGCGCGGAGTCATCATCGATAAGCGGCGCAGCCGGTGCCGCTGGCGATGGAATCGCGGAACATTTACAAATGGAAAAAGGTTGTGGAGACCAACCCCCTCGGGTAATGAGGCGATCACAACCCGCGATGCTCCCGCCTTACAACTCTGCAGAGGCACGAACCCCTTCATTCGCGCGAATGTCAGCGAAAGATCGTTCGGATAGGCATCCGAAATCACGACATCGGCATCCCCGGGAGAGGGTGCGGCAAACGCATCGCGGCAGAATTTCACCGCCGCGGGAAAGTACTTCCGGGAGTCGCCGCATTGTATCGCAACAATCTCGCGGTTCTCGTCGACATGGAGCGATATGACAGTTCGTAGTCCGATCATCTCAGCAATTTCATTGATATCCCGGCGGAACGTGCTTTCCGTGCCGTCCGATCCCCATCCGGCGCTCGGATGCCCGAAGTGAAGCCGGAAAATCGAACGGATTCCCAGCACGCCGAGAGCGAGTTTCGACCCGCCCCCGAACCCTGCCGTGTGGTTCGGATTCAAGCCGCCGATCCCGATGACGAAGTCGCTCTCCGCAACAGCTTTATTCACGTAGACGGGAGTCCCGAAGGACGACGTTCCCATTCTGACGGCGCCGCGGAAGCAGTTATGAATGATTGTCCGGCAGCGAGCGGCTGCCTCAACCCCGATTTTCTTGCTCATCGCATCGGGTGCAGGATCGCCGTGAGTCCCGGTGGCCATCAGGACCGTCACCCTCTCGGGCGGGAGTCCGGCCTCAGAAAAATATTTTAACAGCAGCCCCACAACTCGATCGGCGGGGGTCGGCCTGTTCAGGTCGTCCACGATGATCAGCGGCCGTGATTTCCCCTTGCAAAGATTCCTCACCGGCGTCTGCCCGTCAGGACGGTCCAGCGAACTCTCGATTTGTGCATCGGTCAACGGAGGAGGTGTATGAGGCCGGTGCACGTTCAACTCCCAATCCGAGGGTATTTCCAGCTCGATTTGGCGGTCTCCGTACCATGCCCCGCTGCGCAATTGGATCCGAGAACTCATCTTAGGGTAAGCCTATGATATATAAGCTTATTCATGACCTGGAATGTGATCCCGCTATCATTTTTTGTGCAAGAACTATATACTGCGAACCGGTGGACCGGAAGATCGGATACCCCAAATCAGCATATTTTTGAAGTTTTAAATGAACCTTGACTCCGATCGCATCAGGTAGAATCTTCCGGTTGAGTAGCGAAAATGGCCCAAAACCCAACATGCGGTGTTTGCTTTCTGAGAGCCCCGCGGACCTGAGATATTCTTTGAATTCGGCCACAGAATACATGTGGGGCCGGGCGGCGGTCGAAGGCTTCCGCGCTCCGGCCGATTCGAGAAGGCGTTTCACCGATTCCCTGATCGGCCTCACGACAGGATTGAGCAGCGGATCGAGGAGATGATTGAGCCGGTACCGGTTATCTGCATTCAGCAAAACGTAGCCGCCGGGTTTCACAACGCGGACAATTTCCACCAAAGCCGAACGCAAGTCATGAAGCCAGGGCGTTACTCCCATTGCCACAATCAGATCGAACGATGTGTCCTGGAACTTCAACGAGTGAACGTCCCCGACCTCCGCCCTGATGGAATCGCCGAGGCCGTTCTGGGATGCATGTTGCCTCGTCAGTTCAATCATGGCGGGCACGCTGTCCATTGCATCGATCGTGTAGCCGCGCCGGGCGAGCGCCAGCGTCGTGAGTCCGGCTCCACAGCCCGCTTCCAGTATCCGGCTCTCTTTCGGAAGACGAAGTTCATCGACAAAACTGAGCGCGACGTCCCGCCGTTGCTGATGGATGACCCCGAAGACGTCCCGATGGCTGTAGAGATCATTCCAGTACGACGAGCCTTCGTCGAACAATTCGTTGACGCGGTCCTGCTCCGAGCGCATTAATTGCGTTCCGAGGGATAGTTCCCCGTTATGCCCGTTATGATTGATCATTGTTTCTCACAACCTCGTATTTGGGGACTCCTTTCGGCGAGGGGGAAGTGCTCCAGGCAATTCCGGTCTTCACCTCTTTCTTCATGATGACTCGAATCGAGAGCTTGAGAAGCTCTTCCCTGGTGTAGCCCGACAGGGAGGTTAATATCTCATTCGTCAGGTATTCTGCTCCTCCGCGCTCTTCTTCGAGCGCAACAATCGAGAAATGTTTCGAAAAAATCCTCAGGTAATCGGCTTCCCGGAGCTTGTTGAGGAAGCAGGGCGCCTGAAATTGTTTCTGGCGAAGATGATCCCAGGGTTGTGTTTTCCTTCTGAAATCCTGATCATTGACAAACCACTCCGGATTATGCCCGCCCGACAGGCTCGGGAACAGGTGCGGCCGGATATCGGCGATGCCCCCGGGTTTGAGGACGCGGTAAATCTCCGCGGATGCTTTCTCAACGTCGTAGATGTGCTCAAACACTGCCCTCGAGAAGACGTAATCGAACGAATTGTCGGGGAAACGCAGATTGCACGCGTCCATGAGCCGGATATCCAGGCCGTCAAAGCGGAGAGCTTTTCCGAGAAACTTTCCGAGATTCGAATAATACGCTCCGTCATAAAGGACGTGGCGCACGAGGGTCTTGGCGAATCGCTCGAATCCGTTCGCCCGCAGTATTGATACGTACCCCTTCGGCGAAAACTTCGGATCGATAAAGTCCATGTCGATGCCGGTGACGCTGGCTCCGAGGTTCCGGAATAACAGGGTGGTGGGGAAGCGCTGGCCGCAGCCGATCTCCAGAATCGTCGACTCGTTACACTTTTTCCCGACGTACTTCTCGAGCGCGCTCCGCGCCTCGACGAAGATCTGGTAGTCGGTGACGGCGAGCGTCGAATCGGCCTTCTGCGAGTATCGGACTTGATTCAGATAGCCCGAAAGCTTGGACTCGTCAAATCCAGTGCTCGATGTGCGCGGTTTCGGCGTGAGCAGGTTCTCGTTCATGGTGCGGGTTCCAACCTCCTTTCGTGAGAAATTTTCATTTCGGCTGTTGAAATTCAGCGCGGTCAAGAATTCTTTTTCTGAGCTCGGATCGCGACACCCGGCTTTCCAGGCCCGGGAACGAATCGATCCGGTACACAATGCGCGGGATCATGTTCTTGTTGAACCCCCGGGGAAGGGTGCGGGAAAATTCGGACGGGTTGATCATCGTTCCGTTCGCGGAGCGATAGCAGAGAACCGGGATTTCCCCGAGTTCTCCGGTTGGATCGGGGATTCCGATCACGTAGATTTCACAATCGGGATAAGCCCGGCGGATTTTCTCCTCAATTTCGGACGGCAGAATACTGGTGGTGCCGCGGTGGATAATATCTTCCTTCCGTCCCCGGGTATGGAGAAAGCCGTGACGGTCGATAAATCCGATCTCGCCCGTATTAATCCATTGATCGTTCCTCGGCCGCAGCTGCCTCACCTGATTGCTCTGCCAGTAGCCGGCGGCGATGCAATCCCCGCGAACGGCGATCTCACCCGTTCGCCCCCGGCTGAGCGTTTTTCCGGTTTCGTCCTGAATCGCGATCTCAACCGGCGGGAACGGACGTCCGATGGTGTGCATTTTGTTCCTCTCGCTCCGGAATTCCAGAAATGTTAAAAAGGGCGCTTCCGCCAGAGCGTACCGCACCCAGATCTGTGCATGCGGGTAGACGTCCAGGAGCTTCTCTTTCTCCTTCTCCTTCATCTCCGGCGGGGCATTGTCGAGCTCGATGAAGTTGACTCTGGAGCTGAGCCGGCTGAGAAGGTCCCCATCCTGCATGCTCATGAGTGTAAGCGTTTGTCCCGACCCGGAAAAGGCGTTGCATCCAAATCTCATGAAATCAGTCATGACGCGTTCCGGGTTCGTCATCTCGTCGCCGAGAACGACGGTGCCGCCCACCGAAAACAGGCACAGACTCCGGCTGATCCCGAAGGCCTGCGACAAACTCGACGTGACAAGTTCGCGGAAGCCGGAATCGATTCCCATGACCCGGCTCAGCATCTTCATCGAGGCGACAATATTCCGCTGGGATAAGATGACCCCGTTGTTTCCCCCGTCGAACCCGGAACTTATAAAGATTACCGCAAGGTCGTCATCCACCGGCTGGAGAGCCCGGGGGAGATGCTCTTCGCCCGTCTCGATGTTCTCCGTCCCGTTCGCTCGCAATGCCTCGTCGATGAGCAGGATCCCGTGCAGCGGCAGATCACGCAACGCAGGATAGTTGCCCAGAACAGCTTCGCTGGTGATCAGGAGCGATGCCTTCGTGTCGTTCACAATTTGATGGAGCGGGCCTGCAGTCGCCGCTTCGAGCGGAACTGCCGCGGCCGCCAACCTCATGGTGCCGATCAGAGCGGTGAGAAGCTCGGATTTGTCCTCCAACAAAACGAGCACCGTATCGCCCCGGCGGATTCCCTTCGCAACCAGCGCCCTGGCGACGGCATTGGTCCGGCCGACGAGCTCGCGGTAGGAGATGTTTCTGTCTCCTTTGAGGATTGCGCTCTTCTCGGGATACCGCAGTGCTGTCTCGAGCAATTGTTGGTACACAGACTCCATGTTACCCTGAGGTTTTCATTGCTTTGCCGAAAGCTTGTCGGTCAAACAGCGGACTCTGAATGACAGGTACCGCGGCCCGGACTTCAGGAGGCCGTGTGCCCCGTACTGCACCTTGAATAAACTCCATTCCTTCCGCGCCAGCGACGACGCCATTCTCAACTTTAGAATAAAACGAATGAGCATTGCATGGGCCGCCGGGCGTTTCGGCCTGTTGAGAATAACAATGCGTGAATTCTTCGGCGCGCCGTCGGCGAAGTCGAACTTATACCTTTCATCGCCGCGAAGAAGATCGAGCGTTCGTCCTCCGGTGCTCATCGCGTCGAGGATCATCGAATACAGCAGTGCGATCCCGGGCCGCCTCTTGGCGGCGGGGGAGGCATGATCGAAACCGGACAGGAAATCATAAAACGTATGGCGATAGGAAAAACCCAATCGCACGGCGATGCAGCCATCCTTCGTCTCCGCAGTCTTGCACCAGATCCATCCCTTCGCATAGAACGAGGCAATTATTTCCTCCTGGAATTTCCGGAAGCGTGGATCTGCAAAGAGGCCGGGATACCCGAGCTCGTTCCAGCGCCGCTGGTGGAGGTCGATGAGGCATTGAAAGGCCCGGCTGAGCTCTTCTCTGGTATCCACCGTCTTGATCGTGTAGAGCGTGTTCGCGGCCTTCTGTGCCTGGTTGATACGGTGCCGCACCTCCGGTTTTCTTTTCGAGAGATACTCGCCGATTGTCCCCGGGAGCTCGGCTCGCGGACAAACGTCGGTGCTCTTCGCTTCGTGAGGCAGGGCGCTCAGTTTCAGTTTGGGCAGCATCAGCACGTTCAAAATGCTCCGCTGGGGAATATGCTCGAGCTCGCACTCATCGCAGGCCTCGGGGTGAGTCTCCAAATATCGAAGGAACGAGTCGATCACCTGATTCTCAAACTCCGGCCGCGCGAGCACGTCGAGGTAATCGCTCACGCCGAACTGCGAGAGAAGGTCGGAGGATCCGTTCTTGCCGACGCCGCAGCCGATCATCCGGAGCCGCTTTCTGAAAACAACGCCGAAAAACCGGTCCTGTTCAAGAAAAAGGGGCGCGATGCCGGCAGGCAGTCCGTCCGACCTGAACACGAGAACGTGGAGCCGGCGATCCGGGTGAACCCCATAGTGTTTCCACCAGAGATACATCCAGTCGAAGGATTGGAAAATATCCCCCGTGCCCGCCGAAACAAGATCGTCCCATTCGTTCCGGAGCGACGCAAACCTCTCGGGCGTATCGACCACCTCCACGGTGAGCCCATCCGAAGGTTTCGCCTCGCCGATCACGTCGAAGGGAACCTCGCCCGTTTGATGCACTATGTTTAAGTCCTCATGCATTGCTCTCTACCACACCGATCTTCGCGCGCCGGCCGTTTGAACGGATCAGCACGGAACTTCTCCACCGGACCCATTGGTAGTGCTGGTACGGCGACAGCAATCGAAGGCCGAGGCCCAGCGTGCCGGTCGTGTTGAAGATCGTGCTGCGCCTGATCTCAAATTCATCCGCCCCGAACACAGGGGGGCCCGAAAAGGCGCTGCACCCGATCGTATATCCCGCATCGCGCACCATCCGCTTCGTTTCCTCGTTGACGCATCCGTACGGATAGGCGAAACTGCGCACCGGTTTGTTCAGCAGTCCCTCAATTTCCATCCTGGAGTAGCTGATCTCCTTCCACGCCGCTTCCTTCGGAATCTCGGTGAGCCTGACGTGGGAATGAGAGTGTGCGCCGATCTCGAAGTGTGCCTGGTGCATCTCGATGATCTCGCGATCGGACATGAGAGGCGCGTCTGAAGTGGTATCGTTCACATCCCATACGTTTGAATTCGCCCTCCTGTCTCCGAGCACGAAGATGACGGCCCGCATGCCGTACTCCTGCAGCAGGGGAAATGCATTTTCATATACGTCCTGGTAGCCGTCGTCGAACGTCAGAATCACGGGCTTTTTCGGCAGATTGAGAATACCCTCCCGGAACAGCCGGTAATCGTCGAAGGTGATGGCCGTAAAGCCGCGGCGGTCGAGCCATTCAAGTTGCGCGCGGAACTGTCCGACAGGGAGGCGAAACGGGTTCCTGCCCGCGGGATGATTTTCTTTTATAATCGAGTGGTACATCAGGACCCGTATCGCCTGAGGGTTTCCTTCCGTCTTTTTCCTTTCCACACCCATCAACTCAGCTCTCATCGCTCGCTATCTCCAGTCGGTAAAGGATTCTTTACGGCGCCTCCGCCAAGACCGCCGTGCAGGATGAATCGGCCGGAATCGGAAGCTCCGGTCCGATGCCCGGCAGCCGATCCATTCCCGTTGAGAAACGTTTGATATCCCTCGTAGAGCTTCTTGAACTCTTCCTGCCAGTTGTATTTCTCCCGCGTCAAGCGGAAGCAATTTTCGCGCATGGCTTCATACAGCGCCCGGTTCGTCCTCAACTTCTCGATCGCCCTGGCCACGGCGGGCGGGTCGGTCGGATCGACGCAGAGCCCCACATTCTCGCCCTCGACGATTTTCATGATGCCGGGAAAGTTATTTGTGATGACCGGCAGCCCCATCATCATATATTCGTAGAGTTTGTTCGGCGCACAGAAATAGTTGTTCCTGCACTCATTGCGATAAAAGAGCACCCCGATATCTGCCGAAGACGTGTACTCCAACAATTCTTCATAGTTTACCCTCGGATAGTGTACAATCCTCTCCGATCGGCCGACGACGGCGGAAGGATTTTCCCATCCCTTGAAGCCGGCGCCAAGGAACACAAGGACCGTCCCGTTGTTGAAATATCGGGCCGACTCCGCGAGCTCCTCGATGCATCGTGAAGTATCCATCAGCCCCTGGTAGAGCACGATCGTGTCGGACGGAATCCCGCGCGCGGCCAGGTCGTCCCGAAGCTTTGTGCTCTTCCTGGGCGGAACGTACGGAGGACAATTCAGAACCGTCAGCGGCATGCGCTTCGAATGATATTCGTAATAATAAATGCGGGACCTGTTTTCCTCGGGGGTCACGACGAGGTCGACGCGCGGGACGAGGATCTTCTCGAGCAGCTTCCAGAGCCGCGCG
>DASQAZ010000051.1:0-5524 GCA_035635475.1 Bacteroidota bacterium
ATGCTCGTAGCGGCCCACCCGTATCCGGAACAGGCGCCTGCGCTGTTTCACTTTGAAAACAATCACCTGCGACCGGCCCGCCGTCTGCACTCTGCGTTCCCGGCCGATGTGAAACCACTCGATCGACGACAGCGGTATTTCACGTTCGTGAAATTTGTTGTGAAAAATAATCCTGTCAGGCGTGACGATGAGTCTACGGTCGCGCGCCTTATTCAAAACAAGCACGACAAACGATATGATCACAAACAGGATGATGATATAGAGAATCGGATCCGCCACGAGCGACGGAAAACGCTCGAACGTTATCGATCCCCTCACACCGCCGTATAAAAGCAACGTCACGAGATACAAGAGCGCCTGCTGATAATAAAAATCAAGTTTATACTTAAATACTTTCGCACCGGGGGGCAGCGTTTGTTGCTGTTCCATGTCCCGACTAGCGCCCGGGCGGATCTGCCGAGTCCGATTGAAACGCGGCACCGCGAGCCCGGGCCAATCCTATTGCCCGCCGCGCAATGTCCGCCGCCGCATCCGGCTTGCCCAGTTTCTTGCTTTGAAAGCTCATCGCCTTCAGCCGGGCATCCTCAAGTGTGGCCATGATTTTTTCCTCAAGCTGACTGCCGATCTGTTCGTCCGGCAGCGTATCGGCTGCACCCTGCTCGACCATGGCCTTTGCATTTTCAACCTGGTGATTTGCCGCTGCGCGCGGATAGGGGATCAGGATCGCCGGTTTCCCCAGCCGCGTCAGTTCTGCAATCGTGGTCGCGCCGGCGCGGCACACAACCAGATCGCTCAGAGCATACGCGTAATCCATCCTGTCGATGAACGCACCCACCCAAACCTCCCGCGGAGAATAGTTCCGGCAGAGGGCTCGTTCTGTTTCGATGTCGCCCTCGCCTGTCTGCCAGACAATCCGAACCCCACGACGAACCAGATGATCGAGTGCGAGTTCCATCCCCCGGTTGATCGGCCGGGCCCCGAGGCTGCCGCCAAAAATAAGAACCGTTTTCTTCCGCTCCGACATGTCGAAGCCGAAGTAGCGGAACGCGTCGGCGCGGCTCGCCGCGTCTAAATCCGCGCGGGTCGGGTTGCCGGTGACAAAGACGCGATCTTTGCGGCTGATGTATGGCCGCGAGCCTTCAAACGTAAGATGGATCTCATCCACCTCGCGCGCCAGCAGCCGCGTTGTAATTCCCGGATAGCTGTTTTGTTCCTGAATCAAAGTCGGCACCTTTAACCTCACTGCAGCCCGGAGCACGGGACCCGAGACATACCCGCCCGTTCCCACGACGACATCGGGCTTGAAATTCTTAATAATAGACCTTGCCTGAACGTACGACACGATTGTTTTCACCGGAAATAAAAAGTTGGTCCAGTATAATCCACGCCTGAACCCGCTGATCCATATGCTCCGAAACGCATAACCCTTCGCGGGTACAACCCGCGATTCGAGCTTGTCCGCGGTGCCGATAAAAAGCACTTCCGCGCCGGGCGCGAGCCGTTTGATTTCATCGGCGATCGCGAGAGCAGGGAACAGATGTCCTCCGGTACCGCCGCCGGAGAAAATAACGCGAAGCGGCGCCACATCAGTAGACCTTTCCGAGGTTCGGCTCGCCCGCGTTCACCGAACCGACAACCGGCACCTGCCGGGCCCTCGGATGCAGGTCGGTTTGCGACGAAATATTCAACAAGACCCCGACGGCGCACGCTGAGAAAACCATCGACGATCCCCCGTAGCTGACGAAGGGCATCGGCAGACCGGTGGTGGGAAGGATTCCCAGCGTCACGCCCGCATTAATGAGCGCGTAGAAGACAATCGCGCCCGTGACGGCGATGGCAAGATTTCTGCCGAAAATATCCCTCGCAAAACGGGCAATCTTAAAGCCCCGCAGCGCGATCGTCAGGAACAGGAGCAGGAAAAACGTCGCACCGACAAAGCCGTACTCTTCGCCAACGATCGAGAATACAAAGTCGCCGTACGATTCCGGAAGGAAGAAATCGCGCTGCTTGCTTTCGCCCGGGCCGACGCCGAAAATGCCCCCGTTGCCGAAGCCCAGGATTCCCTGCGAAACCTGGTAGCCGTGTTTTGTTCCGCCCGACAGAAATGCCATGATGCGGGTCCGGCGATACTCTGCGCTCAGCAGATACAATAAGATGATCGGAGCCAGCACCGCAAAGGTGATCGCCAGATGGGAAAATTTCGCCCGGCCGATAAACATCATCACGATGCTCAGGAGAAAGATCATTCCTCCCATGCTGAAATTCGGCTGCAGCATCACAAGGAATGTGACAAGACCGATCCAGATCATCGTGGGAATAAATCCTCTTTTGAAATTCCGGATCAGATCGCCCTTCACGGCGATCAACGTGCACAGGTGAAACAGAAGCGCATACTTCGCGAACTCCGACGGCTGAAAACCGATGCTGCTGTACCGGAGCCAGCGCGTGGCGCCCTTCGTTTCCCCTCCCATGACGAGGGTGACGAGAAGAAGACCGACCGCCGCCAGGACCCCGAACTTCGTCAGGCCCTGCAATTTATGGTAATCGATCCGGCTGCCTATGAAAAGCCCGAGCATTCCAAGCAAGACTTTCACCGCGTGGCTTGTGAGCATGCGCTCGCTCTCGCCGTACTTCGCCATCGCATAGCTCGCCGAGGCGCTGTAGACGACCCCGAGACTCAACAACATGAGCGTCAGAACGGCGATCAGCATCGCAAAATCGATATGGTTGCGAGGTGAGCTCAAACCGTCCGTATTATAATGCATTCACGATCTCCTTGAAGACGACGCCGCGATGCTCGTAGTCCTTGAACCAATCGAACGACGCGCAGGCGGGGGACAACAGAACAACGTCGCCGGGCGCGGCATGGGCGCGGGCGGATACCACCGCTTCCCTCATCGAGCCCGCACGGATGACTTTTTTCCTGCTCGAAAAGGCGGCGGCCACTTTATCGGCCGATTCCCCGATCGCCACGATTGCCTTGACATGGCGGTCAACCGGTCCGTAAAGTCTTGAATAGTCGTTCCCCTTGTCGCGCCCTCCGAGCAGCAGTACGATAGGTTGCTTGAACGCCTGAAGCGCGTACCAAACCGAGTCGACATTTGTCGCTTTCGAATCGTTGACATACCTGACGCCGTCGAGTTCTCGCACGAACTCGAGGCGATGCTCGACGCCCTTGAAATTCTTCAGCGTCGCGCGCAGGGATGGGACGCTCACCCCGGCGATCTGTCCCGCAAGCGTTGCCGCCATCGAATTGTACAGATTATGTATGCCCGGGATGCTGATCTCATTCGCCGGCACAACGGCCGCCCGTTTTCCCCGAAGGATCGTGATCAGCTCTCCGTTGTCCGTGAAGGCGCCCTCATCGAATGTTTCGCCGGTACCGAAGGGGAGCAAACGGGCGCGGATGTTCGAACGGCTCCGGACTTGGTTTTGCGTTTCCGCATCATTCGAGTTGAAGATCAGGAAATCGTCTTCCGTCTGATTTTGGAAAATACGGCTCTTCGACGCGGCATAGCGGGCAAAATCCTTTTCGTACCGGTCGAGATGATCCGGCGTAATATTAAGAATCACCGAAACGTGCGGCCTGAACGTTTCGATGTGATCGAGCTGAAAGCTGCTGACCTCGAGCACGGCGATCGAATCCCGATCGAGCCGGTCTATCATCGAAGAAAATGCGATCCCGATGTTTCCCGCAACAATATGTTTTTTCTGCTGGTCTTCGAGCATCCGCCCGATCAACGCGGTCGTCGTCGTCTTTCCGTTTGTACCCGTTACGGCAATGATCGGCGCGGGGCAGAACCAGCTTGCGACTTCCAATTCGCTCACGACCCGCAGTCCACGCCGCTGCGCTTCCTGAACCACCGGTACGGACGACGGAATGCCGGGGCTTATGACCAGCAGTTCTGCGTCAAGCGCCCGGGGAGTATGCTTGCCCGTCTCGTACTCAATGCCGAGAGATTCCAGCTCTGAGAGATACGGTTTCAGCCGTTCGTCCGGGCCGCTATCGCTGACAAAGACCAAGGCGCCGTTGCGCTGCAGCAGGCGTGCCACGGCAACGCCGCTCCGCGCGGCGCCGAGCACCGTCACCGGCCGGCCCGCTACCGTTTGATTCGCCATGGATTCAACAACCTGATCATCGTACATATATTCGATCTCTTTCATTCTTGCGGGGCCCGGCTCTATCGCACTTTGAACGTGGCCAGGCTCAGGATCATGAGCAGAATTGCAATAATGTAGAACCGTGTGACAATCTTCGGCTCGGGCCAGCCGAGCATCTCAAAATGATGATGGAGCGGCGCCATCCTGAAGACCCGCCTGCCCTCCCCGTACTTGCGCCTCGTATACTTGAAGTAGAGCCGTTGTATGATCACCGAGGCGGTCTCCATGAGGAACACGCCGCCAAGGGTCGGCAGGAGCAGTTCCTTTTTGATGAGAACGCAGAGAGCGCCGATAGCGCCACCCAGCGCAAGTGAACCGGTATCGCCCATGAACACCTGCGCCGGGTATGCGTTGAACCACAGAAAACCGAGCGACGCTCCCACCAGCGCCGCGCAGTAGATGCTCAGCTCGCCATTCCCACGTAGATACGGGATGGTCAGGTACTGGCTGAGATCTGGACGCCCCGATATATAACTGATGACGGCAAGCGTGAGGCCGACGATCCCGACGGTGCCGGCCGCCAGCCCGTCGAGTCCGTCGGTGAGATTCACCGCGTTGCTCGTCGCCGCGATAACGAAGATGACCATGGGGATATAGAAGACCCCGAAGTCGACCTCCATGTTCTTGAAAAACGGTACGGTAGTGCTCGATTTGATTTTCCACAAATCCGCGTCGATGTATTGCGGATAAAAGTAAATGACGCAGCCGACAAACAATCCGATGAGCAGCTGGCCGATGAGCTTGTATTCTTCGATCAGCCCTTTTCGTTTTTTCCGCACGACTTTAAGATAATCGTCGAGGAACCCCACACCTCCGAGGGCTGCCGTAGTAAACAGAATGAGAAACACATATCCGTTTCTGATATCCGCCCAAAGGGATGCGGGGACCAGGATCGCCGCGAGGATGATCAGGCCGCCCATCGTTGGCGTCCCCGCCTTGCTCAGATGCGATTTGGGGGCTTCCAGTTTTGCCGCTTCCCCGATTTGATGCTCCTGGAGCATACGGATGATCTTTGGCCCAAGCCAGAAGGCGATAATCAGCGCCGTCACGGCGGCCGCTCCCGCGCGGACCGTGATGTAGCGGAACAGACCGAATCCGGGCGGACTGTACTTGTGGCGGATATATTCAAGAAGGTAGTAGAGCATCAGTCCGCCAATCGATGGAAGAGCCGCTGTTCGCTGAACGTGGAATCATTTCCTTCAAACTCCTGTGTCACGTGGACCCGGAGCGTGTTCCTGTTCGTCAATTCCCAGATATCCGTTTGCCTGTACCGGCGTTCGCCCCCCTGCCGTTGAATCACCCGGCTCGTCACGATGAGCTTCTGCCCCGTCGTCGTCCATGAAGATGTGATCCACCGCTGCGA
>DASQAZ010000052.1:0-7645 GCA_035635475.1 Bacteroidota bacterium
CATGCGCAGGATCAACCCTACCGGGTCGTCTTTGACCTAACCAGCAGGGACAGCCTGGATCAAAAAGCGGTGATGCGATGGATCAGGGAGGTATCATCGGTAAGCCCCAAGGCGGAGATGGAAGTGGTCATGTACGGAAAAGGGTTCGAATTGGTGATGCCGGAAAAATCCACGGTTCTTGCCGATGTGAACGCTGCGATAAAAAACCCGAACGTGACGTTCAAAGTGTGTGAAATCGCCTTGAAGAACAATAAGACGGACAAGAACCAGCTTCTGAAAGAAGTCCAGACGGTTCCGGATGGCATCTACGAGCTTGTCTCGAAACAACAGCACGGATGGGGCTACATTAAGGTGGTGCATTGATCGAATGCATTGAGGATAGCGGTCTGCCGGGTCTTGACAATTGAAAGAATATTACGCGTACTGCGTTAGGCATGATGTGTAATATGACAACAGGCAGGCCAGACCCTAGAGGTCGTCGATGAAATTACGAAGAGTAACCACTACTGCAGAGATCCTCAAGTGTTCGGATGTAATCCTCGAGTTGAGGCCGCATTTGAAGGGCCAGGATTTGGCGGCGATGTTCAGAAAAATGCAGCCAGAAACTTTCCGCATCATCTACATTGAAGAAAAAGGCCGGGCCGTCGCTTTCGCGGGATACAGGGACCTGACGATGTTCTTCAGCGGTAAGACTCTTTATATCGATGACCTCTGCACCTTACCGAAGTATCGCGGGAAAGGATACGGCGGGAAGCTGCTTGATTATATTATCCGGGAAGCGAAAGAAAACCGGTATGATGCCGTGACGCTCGATTCCGGTCATCACCGCCACGATGCGCACAGGTTATATCTGAACAAGGGCTTCATGATTGAATCGCATCATTTTCACATGCAAATCAGGGGGCGCAAAATGTTCGAGGGAGTGAAATTAATTAAGGAGTAATTATGTCGATACGGCCAGTGAAACGAATTGTTCAGGCCCAGCCTACAATAGAAGGGGCCGGGGTCCGATTGCGCAGAGCATTTGGCTTTGGAGATACGGACGATTTTGATCCGTTTCTGTTGCTCGATGATTTCAGGAATGAGAACCCGGCAGACTATCTCGCCGGATTTCCATGGCATCCGCACCGGGGCATTGAGACCATCACCTATGTTCTTGCGGGGGAAGTCAATCATGGAGACAGCCTGGGGAATAAGGGCAAGATGGGTGCCGGCGATGTCCAGTGGATGACCGCGGGAAGGGGAATTCTCCATCAGGAAATGCCGCGAGGCGATGCGAACGGACGTATGCATGGATTCCAGTTGTGGGCGAATCTTCCCTCGACGCTCAAAATGACGGCGCCGCGCTACCAGGATATTTCAGCCAAAGAGATTCCTGAAATCACAGATGATGACGGCACAACCGTTCGGGTCATTTCCGGAGATTTCTGGGGAAAGACCGGGCCCGCCGACGGTGTTGCCGCGGACCCCCGGTATCTCGACATTTGGGTGCCGCCGGGTAAGCGTAAGACATTACCGGTCGAGACCTCCCGTCACGCTTTCGCCTACGTGTTTGAAGGCGCCGGAACGTTCCGTGATGCCTCCGGACCACAGCCCGTCAGAACGGATCACGTGGGATCGGCCAAAGGCGAAACACTTGAGTTGACCGGGAATCGATCGCTGGTGCTTTTTGACAGGGGGGATGAGGTAACCGTACAGGCCGGCGATGCCGGAATCAGATTCTTGCTGGTATCCGGTCAGCCGCTGGAGGAACCTGTCGCGTGGCAAGGCCCGATCGTGATGAACACCAGGGAAGAATTACGGCAGGCGTATGCCGAGCTTCAGGATGGAACGTTTATTAAGAGTCGCTGAGAATCGCGCTGATTCAAGGGTTCCTGGGAGGCATGTGGGGGTTTTCCGGTATTGACAATTTCATGAATGCAGGGTAGTATATGCAGATAGTTCCGTTGTTCTGAGCTTCGATAGACGGCCCAGCATTTCCCGTGCGTAATCCTCCTGCGCCCGAGCTTTGCCTTCTTGGAAAGGAGCAAATCTCCATGAGTACCTTCCGGCCACTTTTCCTTCTGCTTTTCGCATTTGGCCTCTGTGCGAGGGCCGATCAATTCAAGATCCCCCTTCGGGTTCAGGATAATGGAGGCGCCGTCGACACGGCATGGTTCGGCGTCGATCCGAATGCGACCTATTGTATCGACCCGGCGCTCGGCGAGTATCAGCTTCCTCCTCCATCCCCCGGGATCGATGTGCGATTCGTGGGAATTCAGGGAAGGGTCAACTGCCTGGGGACCGGGACCAAAATCGACCTGCGCCACTTTACGAGTCCAACCCAGATCGACACATATAAAGTTCTTTTCAAGCCTGGTGATGCGGGGGGGTATCCCGTGACGATATCGTGGCCCGATCTTGCTCCTTATTACACAAATCCGGTGTGGCTGAAGGATCGGTACACCGGCGGGCTGATCAACATCGATATGAAAACTCAAAACTTCATCACGATTTCTGATACCTTGGGGCTTAATTCACTGATCATTGTTACAGGAAATGCAAAATCGTCGGGGGCCGCGCCGTTCGGGATCTCCAGCGCGGGCAGGCCGAAACAGTTCTCAGCGAGATTGCTCGCGCTTGTAAATCCGGATGGCGATTCCACGATGATGTGGTTGGAGTGGGGTACGACAACCGGCTATGGGAATACCACCCCAAAAATCATGGTTGGCGTTGATTATGGCGAAGGCTCCTATTCCTATGATATTTCAGGGCTTTCTCCCGGGACTACCTACCATCTTCGCGCCTGGGCACAAAACAGTTTCGGAATAACATCAACCGGCGACAATTCTTTCAAGACCTATCTGGCGAGCGACGGTCCCGGGAAAATTGTAATCCCGCTGGAGGGAGTCGATGCGATGGGGGACTCATCGACCGTATACTTCGGCGTATGGCCGGGCGCGACGTATTGCATGGATGCAGATTTGGGAGAATTTGCAATGCCGCCCCCACCGCCAAACTTCGAACTTCGCTTGCTCGAATCCAGACCGTTTAGCCGCTGCTTTGATCAAGGTACGTTCGTCGATCTGCGTCCCTACATCAGCCCGACGCAGGTTGACACGTACAAGGTATCCATCGGCCCCTGGTATGGCATCTTTCCCGTCACATTATCCTGGCCCGATCTTAATTCAATTTATGCAAATCCCGTCTGGCTGCGGGATGTGCACGGCGGATCGTGGATCAATATCGATATGAAGGCGCAAACTTCGTACGTCATGCCGGAAAGTCTCGCCATGGGTCTCGCTATCGTCACGGGCAATGGCGGCCCGTTCACGGGCCCCCCGTTTGTTTCGAGCTCCGCCGGCGCGCTGTCGCTCGACCAAACATCCGCCGTCCTCGCCGGATGGGCGAGCCCGAACAGCGTGGCGACTACGGCCTGGCTTGAGTGGGGGACAAGCACTGCTTATGGAAATACGACTCCGGTCGAATCGATCGGAAGCGGGGCCAACAGCGTTCAGGTTCATGCCGCAATCTCGGGGCTGACCCCACGGACAACCTACCACGTTCGGACTGTCGCGAACAACAGCCTGGGGACTACATACGGCGCCGATAACTCGTTTATGACAAAGATCGATGGAACAATCGGAGTGCGCCTGATAACGTTGCAGGTCAGCGATCATGGCGGTGCCCATGGAACATATTGGCTCGGCGTCCATCCGGACGCCACCGTCTGCGTAGACGCATCGCTTGGAGAATTCGAGCTTCCTCCGTCTCCTCCCGGATTCGAAGTGCGGCTTCTCAACACGGCTTGTTCGCGGCGGACAATCGCGATGAATGAAGACTTCCGGCCGCTGATCGGTGTGACGCAGGTGGATACGTACAGGGTTCAGTTCAAACCCGGGGATGCAGGTTACCCGATGACCGTTGCGTGGCCGAACCTGGCGGGCTGGTTTAACAATTCGGCAAGGCTCGTCGATATCTACGGCGGACTGGCAGTCAACGTGGACATGATGTCGACGACTTCGTACGATTTGACTAATGACGCGATCTCCTCCCTCCTGATCGTCACGGGAACTCCAGGTACGGCCCCTGCGGCTCCGAGCGTGCTCACAAACAAACCGACGGCTGTTACCGGGGGGTCTGCGGAGGGCAACGCGGTCCTCAACCCCAACGGATTCGCGACGAGCGCCTGGTTTGAGTGGGGGATATCAACCGGCTACGGGAACAGCACTTCGCCTCGATCCGTGGCTGCGGGCACGTCGGTCACGACGTTGACGCAACTCATCTCCGGACTCTCACCGAATGGAAATTACCATTACCGGATTGTCGCATCGAACGCAAACGGAACGACACCCGGTCCGGATCAGGCGTTCACAACCGGCTCGGTCCTATCTGTGGGAGATCAACCCGCGCTTCCCAAGGAGATCGCGCTCCTTCAGAATTACCCGAACCCTTTTAACCCGACGAGCATAATTCAGTTTGCTCTCCCGGCTTCATCGAGGGTACTTCTGCGGATCTACAATCCGTTGGGACAGTTGGTGAAAACTCTTCTGGACCAAACCGAGAGCGCCGGAATCAAATCCGTAACGTTTGACGCCGGCTCCCTCCCCAGCGGGGTGTATTTCTACCGGCTTCAGGCAGGCAGCTTCGTTGACGTGAAGAAGATGATTTTGATTCGGTAGTTTGGAAAAGGCTGAGTGTGGATTAATTTCGAAACATTTTCTCGAGAGGGCTTCCGGACGATGAAGAGACTAGTATTTGCGAGTCACGCCAATTGGGTAGTTAGTATCAGACGGCTGCTGCTGATCTGTGCTCTCATTGTGCTGTACGGCAACAGTCAGGCGCGTGCCCAGTGGTCGCCAGACCCGGCGGTGAATGCGCCGATCTCGACGGCTGCGAGCAATCAATACACCCCCACCCTCGTGAGCGATGGTGTGGGCGGGGCAATCATCACGTGGTCTGACAACCGCAATGGCTTGGCTGACATCTACGCTCAGCGGGTCAATGCGGCAGGTATCAGACAATGGATAGTCGGTGGTGATCCAAACGGCGTTGGCGTCTCGACGGCTGCCGACCATCAATTCTTTCCCATCCCTGTGAGCGATGGCGCAGGAGGGGCAATCATCACGTGGACTGACCACCGCCTTGGTGCATCCTCTGACATCTATGCGCAACGGGTCGACGCTGCTGGTGTCAGAAAATGGATAGTCAGTGGTGATTCAAACGGCGTTGCCATCACGATGGCTGCCAACGATCAAGATAATGCTCGCATTGTGAGTGATGGCGCGGGCGGGGCAATCATCACGTGGGATGACTACCGCAACGGTGCATCCTTTGACATATACGCCCAGCGGGTCAATTCGGCCGGTACATTGCAGTGGAAAACCAACAGTGTTCCGATCTCGACGGCTGCGGGTAATCAACAATTCCCTACCATTGTGAGTGACGGTGCGGGCGGGGCGATCATCACGTGGACTGACTACCGCAACTACCCTGGTGGCACTGGCGTTGACGTCTATGCACAGCGGATCAACTCAACAGGTGTCAGACAATGGATAGTCGCGGGCGATTCAAACGGCGTTGCCATATCGAGAGCTGCAGGCCAGCAAGGCCGTCCCACCCTTGTGAGCGATGGTGCGGGTGGGGCTATCATCACGTGGACTGACTACCGAAGCGGCGCATCCCCGCACATCTTCGCCCAGCGAATCGACTCGGCGGGCGTCAGACAATGGATCGTCGGAGGCGATTCGAACGGCGTTGCCATCTCTAGGTCTGCGAACGATCAATACGATCCTCGCATTGTAAGCGATGGCGCAGGCGGGGCAATCATCACCTGGACTGACAACCGCCTGGGCCTATCAGCAGGCACCTACGCCCAGCGAATCGACTCGGCAGGCGTGGTGCAGTGGCCAACCGGCGGTGTGCCGATCTCGACGGCTGATCTCGGTCAAGCGCCCACCATTGTGAGCGATGGTGCGGGAGGGGCAATCATCGCGTGGGAGGACGCCCGCAGCACGTCTGATCCACTTGACATCTATGCCCAACGAATCAACTCAGCGGGCATCAGACAATGGATAGTCGGTGGCGATTCAAACGGCGTTGCCATCTCGACGGCCGTCGACGCTCAATTCCACTCCTCCATTGCGAGCGATGGCGCGGGAGGGGCAATCATCACATGGGAGGACAACCGCAGCGGCACGAGCGGAGACATCTACGCCCAGCGGATCTTATCAAGCGGGTTCCTCTCTCCCCTTACGCCACTCAATCTAGTTGTGACTCCCGGAAACGGGCAGGCGCAGCTACGCTGGAGCAGAAACACTGAACACAATTTCCTGCGTTACCGCATTTATCGCGATACGATAGCCCACCCAATCGTCCTTTGTGACTCAACCATCGGGGGAGTGGCCGATACGTCGAAAGTCTTCACAGGACTTACCAATGGAACGACCTACTACTTCTGCGTCACGGCAGTGGACAGCGTCGGACCTGAAAGTGATTATTCGAACGAGGTGGTAGCTACACCGGGTATACTCGTTTTCACAGTCAATAACCGATGGAATATGGTCAGCGTTGCCTTGAACGCAACAGATTACAACAAAGCTGTACTTTTCCCTTCTGCAATTTCTCCCGCCTACGCCTACGAGGGCGCGTACGTCAGAAAAGATACGCTGGCAAACGGTCCCGGCTACTGGCTTAGGTTCAGCGGCAACCAATATGTTTCGATAGATGGCACGTTGTGCACACAGGATACAATCGATGTCAAGGAAGGGTGGAACATGATCGGCTCGATCTCTACGGCGGTCGCCGCGGTTCAGATCAGCTCCGTCCCCGGTGGCCTTGTGACTTCGCCATTCTTCGGCTACGCAGGAAATTATATCGCAACAGACAGCATCCGGCCCGGGAAAGCCTACTGGGTGAAGGTTGATCAGGACGGAAAGTTAATTCTTACATCATCGACGAGCGCCGTAAACGCCTCAGACCGGATCAGGATAGTGCACACGCCCGAAATGCCGCCCCCCGCTCCGGATGGGAAAGAAACGGAAAGCATCCTCCCGAGAACGTACGCCCTCGACCAGAACTACCCCAACCCCTTCAATCCAACCACCACATTATCCTATGCAATTCCTGAGCCGTCGAGGGTACGTCTCTCGGTGTTCAACACACTGGGGCAGGAGGTTCTCACATTGATCGACCAGTTTGAGGATGCTGGATACAAAAAAGTAAGCTTCGACGCGAGTAAATTCTCGAGCGGTGTATATATCTATCGCATTGTAGCCGAAGCCACCTCTTCGGGAAAGGCCCGTAATTTTATTGAAGCCAAGAAGCTCGTTCTTCTAAAATAGAGTCACTGGATCCGACCTCGAATTCGTATAGTCGCCGGCCGCTCTGCCTCGCGGCTCTTCCTTTCAACGCATGCGGTTACCAATCCCATCAGTAGTCGGTGCTTTTCAATAGTGAAGCATCCGATGAGGTCACGCACGTTCCAAATCCTGGTCTACTGCGTCACAGTTTGTTTTACTCTCCATTCACTATTCGGATGCGGCAGTTCAAAGGCAACAACCGCCTACCTCGATAATTACAAGGACGAGCCATATGTGGATACTGCGGGGTTTGTCGGACATAAGGAGGACATTTATAGGGCGGCAATTGGTGCACTCCAGTCCAA
>DASQAZ010000053.1:0-11450 GCA_035635475.1 Bacteroidota bacterium
GGAATGATGATACGCATCTTGATTGCGCTCATATTGATGCTGGCGCGCCCCGGTTACGCGCCGGCCCAGAAACTCGGACGATCGAAGCTCGAAGCAAGGGTCGAGGGCAACGCGGCCGGTATCTTCAGAGACATCCAGGAAGGCATCCGGAAGGGTGATCTGAACGCCTATTCCCGCCACTTTGCCCGGCAAGTCTATCTTAACCTGCCCGGGAGGGAAGGAGGTTACTTCAGCGAGAATCAGGCTTCGTACATTCTGAAGGATTATTTCAGGCAACAGCGGCCCCTCAGTTTCAAGTTCAGCACGATGAGCGAAGAGGAGACGACTCCGTTTGCAACCGGCGGAGGAACGTTCTTTCACCGGGGCAACGCAGAAATTTTCCAATTGTACGTTGCGTTGAAGAAATCAGACGATCGATGGTTGATTGCGCAATTCAGTGTGTTCTGATGTTGAATGTCGCTTGATAGGAAAGCCTTCGTCGACGCCCTTTCCGCTTTCAAACCCTGGATCATAGTTACAGGCGTTCTTCTCTTTGTTGCCCTTTCTGTATTCTCGTTCGATCAATTCTATTCGGAGCACATCCGGCAAACCTGGGCGACAATTGCCAGCACCGAAGAACAGAGAATTACCGACGATATCCAGTCGCACTTCGAGGCGTACGTCCAGGAAACAGCCGATACAACCCAACGGATCGCCCAGCTAGCAGAAGTGCTGGAGACGCTGCGGGACACTCTGCCGGCGCCTTCCTCAACCCTTTTCGGGTCTCTCATCGCGCATTCCAACCCGGACATCTCGGTTGAAGTTTATGACCGGTCGAAGAGGCTCATCGGCTGGGCGGGCGACCGCGGACCCGAGCTCGATCGCAATCTCCTGACCACGAGAGCGGTTTCCTACGTTCTGGAAGGCCCCATCTATTCGTACCTCATTGTTTGCGTTCCCATCGTCGGGCAAAGGGATACCATGGGTTTTGTCGCGGGGAAGCGACTGCTCGACGTCAATTACCCCATCAATAATCGGTTCATCAATAACAGTGCGTTCACCTCGACCTTTGCATCGCGGCTGGATTTTGCGCCCAGGCTGGACTTTACTTCCAGCCCGGTGCTCAGGCGGGATGAGCACCTGTTTTCTGTCAGCCTGAAGGGCCTTGATGGTGTCGTGCTCGGCCTGGCATACGCGGAGCGCCCTGACCTGTCGGCCCGGGTTGAGGATCTACACGACTTGGTGCGCCGCGTACTCAACCTCATTCTGCTCGCAGGTGCGGTCATTTCTTTTGCGATGTTGTACAGATGGAAGGGCCTGGGAGACGCGGCGTCCCTTGTCGTTCTACCAGTCTCGATCTTGATCCTTCGATATCTACTGATTTGGATTAACTTTCCCGCCGGCTTCATCCGGTCGAACATCTTTGAGCCACTCTTATACGCCTCGCCGTTTGGCTCTGGTATCGCAAAATCGATCGGCGACCTCTGTATCTCCTCGGCATTTCTCTTGTGGACCGTGCTGGTGGTTGCATCGTCCCTGCTGAAATCCCGTCAGATTCTGGGCGAGGTTTCCACTCCGGCGAAACGGTTTCTCGCGATCCTCACCGTCCCGCTGCTGGCTGCGGGGGTATGCGTCTTCATCAGAGGGTTTGCTGCGCTCATTCACAGCGCGGTATTCGATTCAAATCTGGAGTATAACGATCCGACGTTCGTCCTTCCGCCCGTCGAGCTGGGAGTGATGCTAGTGAGTCTGCTTTTCGCCGCAATGTCCCTGGTGATCGGCGCAGGGGGGGCGATCGCTCTCGCCGGCCGGCTTTTGGAATCGCTGGGGAGTTGGGGTGGTAAGAGATATCTTCCGCGACTCATTGCCATCGCCGTTGTCTTCCTCGCAGGGATCCTGTTCGGAGCACTGCAAGAGAATGGTTTGGTGACACAGGGGGAGCGTTTGGTCTATTTAATCGGGCTTTCGATTGTCGCGGTCGCACTCGAGTGGGGCCTGAGCCGCAAGCCGTTCCTTTGGAGCCCGCAACTTCTTGTTGTGTTCGCCGCGGCCGGGATTCTGGCCCTGGTTCCAATTCTCGACCGCGTTATTCATGCGCTCGACCGCAACAGGGTAGAGCTGCTCGCAAGCGAGATCGCAAAGCCCGCCGATGCGTGGCTTTCGCTCATCGCAAATCAAGCCCTCGATGAGCTATCCGGACCCGACGTAGGTCAGATGCTCGCGTACGGTGACTCGGACGATGTCGATAAACTTGCGTTCACCAAATGGGCAAAGAGCATATTAAGCCGGGAGGGATATAATTGCTCTGTGACGTATGTGGATCGGCGTGGCGAGGTGGTCAGTGACTTCCACATTGGAATACCGCCGCATCCGAAACGCGCCCACCGCATGGAATCGATGCCGGCGGCACGGACCGTCCACGTTGAGGAACGACGCATCGAAGGAACCATGGTTAAGTGGTACACCGCGGCGGTCCCCATCGTTTCCGACAGCGGCGTTCTTGCGGGCCACCTGCGGATCGAATTATCGGGCGGAAAACTTTCAATGCTCCGTGGAGAAGCTCCAGAGTTCCTCCGGTCTCAATCACGACAAGGATTCGAGCGGCGGAATAGGAGTTTGACACTCTCGGAGTATTTCCAGGGGAAATTGGTCGCTACGACGGGCGAAAATAATCCTCTCGAGCGGCCACTCCCGGCCGAGGTTTCGCCGCCTGTGGCTTCGGGTGTGTGGCTTGACGAGGCGATCGACGGAACTCGATACGAGAGCTACTACCTCAGGGAACAAACCGGCAGCCGGGGGGATGCGTGGCTCGCCCTGAGCATGCCCGCCCTCGATGTGCGGTGGCACATCTACAGTTACCTTCGATATGTTTTGTTCTACGCGCTTCTGGGGGCGGCCGGATTCGTGATTGCACTCGTTGCGCGGGTCATACGCGGGGAGCGATTTGCCGCGAGTTTCAGATCTAAATTATTTGCCGCGTTTCTGATCGTCTCGCTCCTCCCGGTGGTCATCCTCGCCTATTATAATCGGCAGTATGCCGCAGAACGGATTAGCGAATTAACGATCAAGTGGTTGAGCAACCAGACCTCCGTGGTTGCTGCGGAAATCCAGCGGCAACTGGGGATCAGCCTGCCGGTGGTCCTGTCGCAGTTGACGGACGAACGATGTTCGGAAATAGCGGGCGACCTCAACACAGATTTTATCGTCTACCTCGGGACTTCGCAGCAGGCAAGCAGTAAGCCGGAAATGTTTATGGCGGAGCTCCTCGACCGGCATCTCAGCGCAGAGTCATACCGGAACATCATCCTCGACAAGAAGAATTTTTTTGCTGAGAATCGGGTGATAGGAAAGCTGCCGTATGTACTCGGCTATCGTCCGATCGTGGCTGAAAACGGCTCGGTCATCGGTGTGGTCTCGGTGCCAACGCTGTACCGTCAGGCGGAGATGAATCAGGAGCTTACCCGGAGAGACGTCTTCCTCTACGGCGCGTATGCAATCGCCCTGGCCCTGTCGCTTTTTGTCGGGACCATCTTTGCGAATCAGATCTCATCCCCGGTACGCCGCCTGAAGCTTGCGACGCAACAGATCGCCGCCGGGAAACTTGACGTTGAGCTGCCGAGGAAGAGCGGGGATGAACTGGGCGAACTTGAGGAGGCATTTCGAGAGATGGTGCGCGATTTACGGTACGCGCAGGAATTGATGATCAAAGCCCAGCGAGAACTTGCCTGGCGGGAAATGGCGAAACAAATCGCGCATGAAATCAGGAACCCGCTGACGCCGATGAAGCTCTCGGTCCAGCAGTTGAGGCAAGCGTACAAGGATGGAGCGAAAGATTTCGGAAACATCTTTCAATCTATATCCGAGACGATTCTCGTCCAAATCGAATCCTTGAGCAAGATTGCGACCGAGTTTTCATACTTCGCCCGGATGCCTCCCCGCAAGATCGAGATGTGCAACGTGCACGAAATTCTTGAGGAAGCAAAACACCTCTATGATCAGGAGAGCAAGATCACGTTTCGCTCCGACTATTCCGCGGAAATGCCTGTCGTCAATGCAGATCGGGAAGAACTGAGGCGCGCGTTCATTAATATTATGCGAAACGCAGTGCAGGCGTTGGTGCATGGCGGTGAGGTGTCTCTCCGAACGCGGCGAAGCAACGGAAGCGTCGAGATTCAGATCGCCGACACCGGACCGGGCATCCCTTCGGAGCGCCAACACCGGCTCTTCGAACCGAACTTTTCCACGAAGACGGACGGAATGGGCCTTGGGCTCGCGATCGTCAAGAAAATTATCGATGATCTCGGCGGAACCATATCCATCGACAGCACTGTTGGGAAAGGGACGACCGTCACAATCCGGTTGCCGTTGGTTCAAGAAATTCCAAAATTGAACAATTCCAATGAATCGTCCAGTAAAAGCTGACCGGACCGTAGCACGCGAGAAGATGCCGGAAGTTAATAGAGAGTTGACTTCAACAGGCCATCCGGGGGTGATAGAATCCCGGCTCTTCTCAGTCCATCCGAATTTGCGCTTCGGGGTAAGTACCCGCAGAGGTGGCGTGAGTCCGGAGCCCTTCGGGATGAATCTGAGCTTCAAGGTCGGCGACGATCCATTACTCGTCCGGCAGAACCGTGATCGCTTCTTTGGAATGCTTCAAGTTCCGCAGGATCGGCTGGCGGTCCCCTCACAAGTCCACGGCGCCACGGTCCGTGTGATCACGTCCCCCGGAAAATATGATCAGTGCGATGGCCTCGTCTCTTCTGAGCGGGAAATCTTTCTTGCCGTATCAGTGGCCGACTGCTTACCGGTTTTTCTCTTCGATCCGGTAACGATGACCGTTGCGGCGGTCCATGCCGGCTGGCGCGGGACACGTTTGGGGATACTTTCGAATGCGCTGGAGATTCTTTTCGAGGTTATAGGATCAAGTCCCGAAAATCTTCTTGCCTATCTTGGTCCGTCAGCCGGAGTCTGCTGCTATGAGGTTGAGGAGGATGTGGCGGAGCAATTCGATCCTGCCTTTGTTACGCGTCGGTCCGGAAACAAGCCTCATCTGGATCTAAAGACAGCCAATAAGGCGGTCTTAACCAACCTGGGGGTGCCCGACCCGAACATCGAGGTTTCGGCAGACTGTACGATCTGCAACCCCGCGCTCTTTCATTCGTATCGCGGGGAAGGGGCTCAATCCGGCAGGATGATGGGGGTTTTGGGACTGACCGGGTAACTTTTCCCTCCTTCGGGAATGTGACGTGGTTCATTGTTTTTGGAATGGGAAGTTTCTACATTTTCTGACACCACTAGAGCTGAGGTCTTACCATGTGTGGAATAGTCGGCTATATCGGCCAAAAGAACTCCCTTCCGATACTACTCGAGGGTCTCCGGAGGCTGGAATATCGCGGTTATGATTCGGCCGGCGTGGCGCTCGTCAACGAGAAGGGGTTGACCGTCATTAAGAAAGCCGGCAAGGTGGCAGACCTCGTCGAGCGTATCGGCAAAAACGGGCTTCATTCCGGGCTTGGCATCGGCCATACGCGGTGGGCAACTCACGGCGAGCCGAATGATGCCAACGCCCACCCGCACTGGGATTGTGGTAAAGAAATTGCGATCATCCACAATGGCATTATCGAGAACTACCTCACCCTCAAACGGAAGCTCCAGGCCGACGGCCACACGATTCGGACCGTTACAGATACCGAGGTGCTTGTTCACCTCATCGAAGAGATGTACAAGCATTCCAACGATTTGTTCACCGCTGTGCGGAAGGCGCTCCTGGAAGTCGAGGGTGCCTACGGAATTCTCGTCGTCTCGACGAAAGAGCCGGACAAAATCATTGCCGCGCGAAAGGGAAGCCCGTTGTTAATCGGCGTCGGGGACAACGAGAATCTCGTCGCCTCGGATGCCTCCGCCCTCGTCGACCACACCCGGCACGTCGTCTATCTGGAGGACGGCGAGGTCGCCTGTCTTACCGCCGGATCATTCACAACGAAAACGATCCACGATAAGGATATCATCAAAGAAGTCGAGGAGATTACATTCGATCTCGAGCAGATCGAGAAGGGCGGCTATGAGCATTTCATGCTCAAGGAGATCCACGAGCAGCCGGAGTCGATCACCAATGCCCTGCGCGGAAGATTGCAGGTGAACGAAGGTACTGCGAAGCTCGGGGGGTTGGAGCCGGTTCTTGATAAGCTGCTTAACGCGCCGCGGATCATCATTACAGCCTGCGGAACTTCCTGGCATGCCGCTCTCGCCGGGAAATATATGATCGAACAACTCGCGCGGATTCCGGTGGAAGTTGATTATGCCTCCGAGTTCCGTTACCGGAACCCCATCGTCCGCCCCGAGGATGTCATGTTCGTGATCAGCCAGAGCGGCGAGACTGCCGATACGCTTGCCGCCTTCCGCGAAGCCAAGGAAAAGGGCGCAACCGTTCTGGGGATCGTCAATGTTGTCGGGAGTACGATCGCCCGCGAAACGGAGGGAGGGGTCTATATCCATGCGGGACCGGAGATCGGCGTCGCCTCTACGAAGGCGTTTACTTCACAGATCGCTGTCTTATCCTTGATAACGCTTCTGCTGGCGCGGCATCGTGGCCTCTCCGCAGAGCAGGGACGGACGCTGGCCGCCGATCTTATGTCAATTCCCGGAAAAGTCGCAAGCATTCTCAAGAATTCGGATCACATAAAATCGATCGCCGAAGAATTCAAGCACATGCGGAATTTTCTGTATTTAGGCAGGGGAAGCAACTTCCCTACGGCCCTGGAAGGGGCGCTGAAGCTGAAGGAAATTTCCTACATTCACGCAGAGGGATATCCCGCTGCGGAGATGAAACACGGTCCGATTGCCCTCATCGATGAGGACATGCCAGTGGTTTTCGTCGTACCGAAGGATGCGATCTACGACAAGGTCGTAAGTAATATGCAGGAAGTTCGGGCGCGCAAGGGGAGAATCATCGCGATTGCGAATGAAGACGATACCGAGATCGATTCCCTCGCCGAGTATGTCATTCGCGTGCCGCGAACCTACAACTACTTTGGCCCGATCGTGAACAGCATTCCGCTCCAACTGCTCGCCTACCACATGGCTGTGGCCCGCGGCTGCGATGTCGACCAGCCCCGGAACCTTGCCAAAAGCGTGACGGTCGAGTAGAGTTGATTTTCAGCTGAAAAATACCCATCTTTGCCACTCCGAAACGCTCCTAGCGTTCCACCGATCAGACAGGAGTTCGAGTGGCAGTTACTCCCGAGTTCAATAAGAATTACTGGGCGCTCATCCTTGGCGCGTCGAGCGGATTCGGCGCCGGAACCAGCATCGAGCTGGCGCGCCGCGGCATGAATGTGTTCGGCGTGCATTTTGATCGCGCCGCCACGCTGCCAAACGCTGAAAAAACTATCAACGAAATCCGCGCCTCAGGATCGAAAGCAGTCTTCTTCAATATCAACGCTTCAGACCCCGCCAAACGGAACGACACGATCGAAGCAATAAAGAAGGAATTCAGCGCATCACCGGGCGCAACGATCCGGACGCTGGTGCACTCTCTTGCGTTCGGAACGCTTAAACCCTATATCGGCAAGAAGGTCGAAGACGTCATCTCCCAGCCCCAGATTGAAATGACGCTCGATGTGATGGCCAACTCGCTCGTGTACTGGGTGCAGGCCGTTTTCATCAATGGTCTGATGAAGTCTGGGGGCCGGATTTTCGCCATGACGAGCTCTGGCGGGCATAG
The DNA here is from genome assembly GCA_035635475.1 of Bacteroidota bacterium. Classification (GTDB taxonomy): domain Bacteria; phylum Bacteroidota; class Ignavibacteria; order UBA10030; family SZUA-254; genus VBOC01. The sequence goes on from DASQAZ010000053.1 coordinate 7,703, forward strand.
TGTATTGCCCAATTATGGAGCAGTTTCCGCGGCCAAAGCCGCACTTGAGTCGCACATCCGGGAGCTGGCGATGGAATTGGGACCTTACGGGATTACCGCCAACTCCATCCTTGCAGGCGTCACGGATACCCCGGCATTGCGGAAAATACCCGGTGCGAGCAGCATGCTCAAGATCGCCCGCGGCAAGAATCCCCAGTTGCGTGCCACAACGCCCGAGGACGTTGGGAAGGCGATCGCTCTGCTGTCGCATGACGATTCCTCCTTTATCTCAGGCAATATCATCGGCGTCGACGGAGGCGAAGATATCGTCAGTTACGTCGGCCAGAAGAGCCCTACCGAGTTCGAATAAAATCTCCGGTCAGTCGTTACCCCCGAGAAGTTCGTCCGTTTTTCATTGATTTTCCCGCTCCAATTGGTTATATTTTAACCCACTAATCGTATGTCTTCATCCGTCTTTTCAATCCTCTTCCTCTCCTAAAGGTTGTTGGAGAGTTGAAAGAGCAATTTCCGAAGGGAAACTTTATGGCACCTAAAACAAGAAAGAAGCCATCGCCGGCAACTCGCACCGCAGCGGTCGGGACTGGGGCGAAGCAATTTTCTGTGGCCGATCTCGTCCGCGAGCTAAATTCATTCAATGTCGACAACTATTGGGACCTCGGAAGATTTCTGGTCGAAAAGGTGATGCCGATTGCGCGGAAGGCGGGGATGTTCGAAGATCAGGTTCTAAAAATGGTCTCTTCCCATCCCGGCATTAAGTTTCCGTATTCGATGCTCAAACAGTGCCAGCAGTATTACTCCTACTATCCCGACGTCAAGAAGCGCCAGCTTCCCGAGGTCTTCTACTTCGATCTCGCCACGAAAGTCGACGAATCGAGGAAGCGCGAACACTATGAGAAGATGGCCGTCGATTATCATTGGACCATATCGGACCTGCGGAAGAAGATTCATGACGACGAGGCAGCCAAGAGGATCGACGAGAGGACCAAGTACGGATTTGATCTCCGGGAACGGAATGTCTGGACATTCGAGACGCCCGACCCCCGCTTCGGGAAACCGAGTTATAAGGGAAGGCTCCCGGGTCAGATCATCGCGAACGCCCTCTACTATTACTCGAAGCCCGGCGACGTTGTGGTCGACCCTTTTGCGGGAAGCGGAACTCTGGGTGATCTAATCGACGGGCTGCCCCACTTCAACACCCGGAAATATAAACTGTATGATATCAACCCCATCGATGATCGCGTCGGCCGGAATAATGTCCTCCTGACCGGCATTCCGGAACAGTCGGGATCGGTCGATTACATTTTCCTCGATCCCCCTTCGGAATTCGCGCAGAAAGACGCCTCCACGGACTTCGAAGTGAGCATGGACGCCTCAAAGGCAGATTTCATCCTGAAATTCAAGGGGCTCGTTCGCGAATCTGCCCGGACGCTGAAATCAGAGGGAAGAGTTTCCATTCTCGTGGAACCTGCCTTCACGACGACCGAATTCGTCGACTTTCCGAATGAGGTTACCAGTCTGTTTCGGGAAGCCGGGTTTAAACAAATCGGGAAAGTGTATCTGCCGCGGCGGGCCGGAGAACTGATGACCAGAACGGCACAGGGTATTTCAGAGGTGAAGGGGATACGGGTATTGAGCTCGGACTGCCGTGAGCTCCTGACGTTTCAAAAACTATAGTATACCGCGGGATGATATCCGAGCCGCCGTTCTGCGGCAGGATAGCGTCCGTGGCCCGCTAGTCATGGCATTCCTGGCTGCGGGCCCCAGACGCAGACTTGCTTGGTTCCGGGACAGGTAGCTCAGTCGGTAGAGCAACGGCCTGAAAAGCCGTGTGTCGGCAGTTCGATTCTGCCCCTGTCCACATTATCTCGGCCATGACTCGGCCGCCGGAGTCCTTACCCGCCTATGATGAGCCACCGTCCAAAGCGAATCAAATACTTTCAGTCCCTGACCATTGCGATGATGCTGGTGTTTCCGATCATCGCTCACGGCTGCAAAGCCAAGGCGACTGAGCCCGCGGTCAAACCGAACTCGAGCGGCAAAATTGTGGTGGGGTATTATTTCAATTTTCAGAATGGCTATGACCTCGGCAATATCATGTATGGAAACCTCACACACATCGCTCACGCATTTGGGATTCCCAACAGCAACGGAACGCTCAATATTGACGGAATCAGCTCTCAAATCTCGGGTTTTGCCCGCACTGTGCACCAGAACAACAAGAAGGCAGTCCTGTCTGTTGGCGGTTGGAGCGGAAGTTCAAATTTCTCAGGAGTGGCCGCCGATTCGAACAAACGACATGCTTTCGCTTCCGCACTTAAGGCGTTTTGCCTCTCCAACAATTATGACGGGGTTGATATTGATTGGGAGTATCCTTTTTTCCGTGAGCGCACAAACGTGACAAGACTCATCCAGGAGATCGGCGATAGCCTGAGAGCGGGAACGGCACATTTCACTATCAGCATCACGATACCCTACTCAATCGGCGGGACGGGGTTCTCGATAGCCGATCTTGAGAGCCACCTGGATTGGATTGGAGTCATGACGTATGACTATTCAACCTGTGCTTCCTTAACCGCGAACGATAACGCTCCTCTGTCAAGAATCGAGAGCGACATAGCCGCCCTCCTTGCAACTGCTTCGCCGGAGAAACTTCTTCTGGGGATACCCTTTTATGGAAGGCAATATCACTGTCCGTCCGGGCCTTCAATCGGGGCGCTCGTCGATGGATGTATCGACATGCCTTTCTCGATGCTCCCTGATTTTTCCCAGGGTGGTTGGCAGAGAAGATGGGACACCACTTCCAGCGTCCCATATCTGATCAATCAATCTACGAATCAGCTTATTTCATACGATGACCAACAGTCGATCCAATCAAAATGTCAATGGCTAAAAGGAAAGAAGCTCGGCGGCGCAATCGTTTGGGCGCTTGGCCAGGATCGATCAGGATCAGCTCAACCATTACTCTGCACAGTCGGTCTGGAGCTGCTTGGAAACTATTGCAAGCCACCAACTGACAGTGATTCCTTAAAAAACACCAAATGATCATCGGCCGCTGGGCGGGAGGTGTATAACCTGAAATCGCCCTGTCCATACAGTTCTCGCCGTATTTGACCCCGGATGCTAGCGACTGCTAATCCCATCGCATAGGGGACCGACAGAACTTCAGGGAATCGGTCATAGTCTCCCTTACAGCCCTCCAGCTCTAGCCTCAAAACCAAATAAATTTATGCGAACACTTGACAAACCAGGGAAAATATGCTAACTTCCCATTAATTGGTTTCGACAACCAACTAATAGGATTTATCCTTCCACTCGGCTAAAGCGATCATTCTTACTCTTCTCTCGTTGGTCCAAAGGGCCACTCGATAAGCGGTGTTGCTCGGTGAAACCGATCCGAAGACCGGTCCACGCTCAAGTCACGAACTTCAACTCGAAGGTTGTTAGGAACCTCAATCGTTCCGTGATACTCAATCTCATACGCGAGGCCGGTCCGATTTCCCGCATCAAAATCTCTCAGTTGACCAATCTCAACAAGAGCACAGTTTCAAATATTGTTACAGGTTTGCTGGAAGAGGAGCTCCTCATAGAGGAATTTGGAAAAGGAGGCACTGTCGGTCGAAGTCCGATAAACCTCCGTCTAAGAACGGGCAAACACATCTTCGGGGCGATTTATTTTGATTCAGTGACTACTAAAATCGCGCTCGTGGATATCGACGGCACAATTAAACTCAGCTCTGACCTCGAAACG
>DASQAZ010000054.1:0-6095 GCA_035635475.1 Bacteroidota bacterium
GAGGGATGAGGAAAATCGGAGTGCGCGGGGATCCAGCCGCCCTTTAAAGCGTCCGTTCCAGAGGGGCATCGAGGAATTGCGTCAGGAGTGAATCTTCTTGCGCACTATCTTGCTGGAGCCGTTTGTTCGGACTCGGTGAACCGTTTTCAGAGGCAATCCGAAGATCTTGATAAACCCCTCGGATGCGCGATGATCGAACTGGTCCCGCTTTGTGTAGGTTGCGAGCTCCGGGCTGTATAAGGAATACGGCGATGTTCGGCTCGCAATTGACAGAGCTCCCTTGTACAGCTTTACCTTGACGAGGCCGGAAACGCATTTCTGGGATTCTGCAACGAATGCATCCAGTGCGTTTCTCAAGGGAGAATACCATAAACCGTTGTAGACAAGATTCGCATATTCCTGGGCCAGCTTGGACTTGAGATCGAAGACAGGCTTGTCGAGCGTGAGACGTTCGAGCTCGGTATGTGCAAAGTGCAGAATGGTAGCCGCCGGAGCTTCGTAAATCTCCCGCGACTTAATCCCGACAAGACGGTTCTCAACCAGATCGATTCTTCCCACTCCGTGAGCCCCGCCGATCCGGTTTAATGATTGAACGATTGCGGCAGAATCCTGCTTCTTGCCGTTGAGCGCGACCGGGATTCCATTATCGAACTCAATCCTGACGTATTCGGGCTTTCCGGGCGCCTTCTCCGGGGCGACTGTCCGTTGATACGCATCCTCCATGGGCATCCGTCTCGGATCTTCGAGTGCGCCGCACTCAATACTCGTTCCCCAGATATTTTCATCGATTGAATAAGGGCTCGACCGTGTGGCCGTGACTGGAATTCCGTGATCGGCTGCGTAGGCGATTTCTTCTTCGCGCGACTTGAATTCCCATTCACGAAGTGGAGCCACGACCTTGAGCTCCGGCGCCAGCGCGCCCACAGACACCTCGAAGCGCACCTGATCGTTCCCTTTCCCTGAACACCCATGAGCGACGGTATCGGCACCTTCCTTCCGCGCGATGTCGACAAGCATTTTCGCAAGAAGGGGGCGGCCGAGCGACGTCGCAAGCGGGTAGGCATGCTCATAGAGGGCGCCGGCGCGGAGGGCGGGGAAACAAAACTTCTCGACAAATTCTTTCGTCAGGTTTCGGATGTAAACCTTCGACGCGCCAGTACGCAGGGCCTTCTCTCGAACGCCCTTGAGCTCCTTTTCCTGTCCCAAATTTCCGGTGGCTGTTATGATCTCTGCTTTGTATCGCTCTTTGAGCCAGGCAACCATTACTGAGGTATCGAGCCCCCCGGAATAGGCGACGACGATTTTTGCTTTCTTCATTGCTCTCCTTCGATCAACTGTCCGCGCAGAAGTTCCATGAGCCGTTTTGTCTTGCTTTGCGACTGTGGGATAACGAGCAGCGTATTGTCGCCTGCAATCGTTCCGATGATCTCGCCCTTATGTTGAGCGTCGAGAAACTCCCCTACGGCGTTCGCGCACCCTGGGAGAGTCCGAATGACGATCAGGCTCTCATTCGCCGTCATCGACACCACTTGAGCGCCCACTACGGGTCGCAGGATCTGGACCTCGGACTCCTCCTGGAGCGTGTAGTGCGCCCCCTCACCGGAGGATATCCGCCCCACTCCGAGCTGCTTTAGATCGCGAGACAGCGTCGCCTGCGTGACATCGAACCCCTTTTTCCTGAGCTCGAGCCGCAATTCATCCTGACTTGCGATCTGTCTCGTGCTCAGAATCTCCTTAATGGCGAAATGCCGGGTTTTCTTCGTCATCGCACCTCACCCTTCAAGAACCCTTGAAAAGGTACGCCGATCCACTCGCTTGCGCTGCCCCTTCCCAAAAAGATATGCGATGATTCCCTTCTGCACATGCAAGCGATTCTCCGCCTGCTCCATGACGATCGAATGCTCCCCTTCGAGTACATCGGTGGTAATCTCCTCACCCCTGTGAGCGGGCAGGCAATGCATCACAAGGCAGCCGGGCGATGCAGCGCGAAGGAGATTTGCGTTGACCTGATAATTCTTGAACGCGGCCTCACGCGCGCGCCTCTCTTCCTCCTGACCCATGCTCACCCACACGTCCGAATAGAGCACATCGGCATTTTCTGCCGCGGCGTACGGGTCGTGAACGATCTCGATGCGGCTGATTTTTGTCGCCCTCGCCTTCATCAGAATGTCCGGATCCGGTTCGTATTTCTCCGGACATGCGAGGACAAAATGTATTGGAATCCGGCCTGAGAGCTCCAACCAGGAGTTTACAACGTTATTTCCGTCACCAATGAACGCGATCTTTGTCCTCTCAGACAGCAAGCCGCGCTCCCTCAGCGTGAATGCATCTGCCAGAATCTGACATGGATGAAGACGATCCGTCAGCGCGTTGATGACTGGGACGGATGAATGAGCGGCAAGGTCCTCAACCGTACGATGTGCCATCGTGCGCGCAATGATGAGATCATTATACCGGGAGAGAACCTCCGCGACATCCCGGACCGATTCACGCGTAGCTAGGCCGATGTTTTCCTGAGATAAGAAAATTGCGTCCCCCCCGAGCTGGGATATGCCGACCTGGAACGATACGTGGGTCCTCAGAGACGGTTTTTCAAAAATGAGCGCTGCGGTCTTGCCGTCAAGGGGCCGATAATCGGGCCGGGGCTGCTCTTTGAGCCAAATGGACAGATCGAAGATCTCTGAAATCTCTTCCTTCGAAAACCCTGCCAGGGAAATGAAATCTCTCTTCATATTACGTCCTGCAGAAATTAGTGTTGATCCGATGCTATCGGCATTTGGGAAAGGCGAGCGGGTTCAGGCTGATTACCTTTCCATGAACCCACGAGCTCGGTTCCGACGCCGGCATCGGTGAATATTTCCAGGAGTAGTGAATGTGTTACACGTCCATCGATCAAATGCACCTTGTTCACGCCGGCATCGAGCGCAGTGAACGCCGATCGAATCTTGGGAATCATTCCATTGCTTATCGTGCCCTCGGTGATCAACCGGTTTGCCTGGTCCCGTTGCATACTGTTGATCAGGTTTCCTTGTGCCATCACGCCCTCCACATCGCTGAGATAAACGAGCTTTTCTGCCTTCAGAGCCGCGGCGATACTTGCGGCAGCCAGATCGGCGTTTATATTATGGACCTGTCCCGATTCATTCACGCCGATGGGGGCTATCACCGGCATTATATTGTTGTCGAGCAACAGTTTTAGGTACGATACATTGACTCCGGTAATTTCACCGACCAGGCCGAGGTCCCCGTTCTTGCCGGAAGCTTTCTTGACTCTGAGCAGGTCCGCGTCAATCCCGCATAATCCGACCGCATCGCCGTCATGCCGGTTGATTCGGGCCACGATATCCTTGTTCGTCTTACCGGCAAGCACCATCTGAACAACATCCATCATACCCTCGTCAGTGAAGCGTTGCCCGTCGATGAACCGTGACGGCAGCCCGAGCTTTTCGGCTATCTCGGTGACATCTTTTCCTCCGCCGTGGACAATCACAATCCTGATTCCCACCTTTTTCAGAAGGGTCACATCCTGTGCAAACGTCTCCTCAAGCCCTTCATCGACCATCGCCGCTCCGCCGTACTTGATGACGAAGACAGTTCCCTCGTACCTCCGGATATAGGGAAGCGCTTCGATGAGAACTTCTGTTTTTTCTTTGATCGAAAGCACGGCTTCAATTTCCGAAGCAAAACTGTTAGTCATGGCAAGTCCGTTGTGGCGGACGAGACGGCTTTGGGCCGGAGAGAGCGCGGACTGACAAACACCCTACGTCCTGTAGTTGGCATTGATGGCAACGTAATCCTTCGACAAGTCGCACGTCCAGAAAGACGCCGAGGCCTCGCCCTGATGAAGATCGACAGTGATTTTGATTTCACGCTGCTTGAGGACTCGTTTAGCCGCTTCTTCCGAGAAATCAATCGAGTACTGCTTCCGGAGGATTGGAACGTCATCGAAGAAGATCTCCACGTCCGCGGGGTCGAATTCAACGCCCGAGTAACCGACAGCGGCCAGAATCCGACCCCAGTTTGCATCCTCGCCATTGATCGCTGTTTTTACAAGATTTGAATTTGCTACTGCCTTTCCGGCTTGAACTGCCGCTTCTTCCGTGGCCGCGCCGGTGACATAGACCTCCACGAACTTTGTCGCACCCTCGCCATCCATGACGATCATCTTCGATAGCCGCACGAGGAGATACTCAAGCGCCTCATAGAAGGCTTTGTAGCAGGGGTCTTCCGAATCAACGAGTTTTCGATTCCCTGCCATTCCGTTGGCCATGATCAGAACCATATCATTCGTGCTGGTATCGCCATCGACGGATATTCGGTTGAATGAATGATCCGCCGCTTCCTTGAGGGAGGACTGCAGAAGCTCGGTGGAAATATCCGCGTCGGTTGTGATAAAGGCCAGCATCGTTGCCATGTTGGGCGCGATCATTCCGGAGCCCTTCGCCATGCCGCCAATGGTTACCTGGACCCCGTCGAGATCGACCCGTAACGCCAGCTCTTTGGGAAACTTGTCCGTCGTCATGATGGCCTCAGCCGCAGCCGTGTGTCCGTCAACATCTAGCATCGAAACGGCTTCGGTAATCCCCGTTGCAAGGCTGTCCATCGGCAGATACTGGCCAATGACTCCCGTCGATGAAACGAGAACTTCCCCCCGACGAACATCGAGCGCTGCCGCAGTCAAGTCCGCCATCGACCATGCATCGTTGAGTCCGCGCTCCCCCGTGCAGGCATTGGCATTTCCGCTGTTCACCAGGATTGCGCGAAAGGATGATGATTTTGTCAGCTGCAGTCTGTCCACGATCACGGGTGCAGCGGGTACCTTATTCATCGTGAATATCCCGGCAACGCGCGCCGGCTCGCTTGAGTACACAAGTGCGAGGTCTTTCTTAACCTTCTTGATCCCGCAGTGGACACCGGCTGCATGAAACCCCTTTGGTCCGGTGATTCCGCATTGACATTCGCTGAACATCATACGCTCCTTAGAATTGTAAGCCCGTTTCCTGCGGGAGCCCGAACATGATATTCATGTTCTGAACCGCCTGGCCCGCCGCACCCTTCATGAGATTATCAATCACTGAAATGATAACGAGTTGGTTTGAATGGTGATCGATCGTCAACCCGATATCGCAATAGTTTGTATAGAGCACATCCCGGATCTGGGGGATCTGGCGTTTGATTCTTACAAAAGGAGCATGCTGATAAAATGATTCATACAGTTCGATGAGATCCGACTCAGTCGCTTCCACCTTGAGATCCGCGTGAATGGTGGTGTAAATTCCTCTCGTAATCGGAACTAAATGTGGGACGAACGAAATGGATACCGGTCCGCCGCTTTGACCCTCGAGAACCGATTGCATCTCCGGAGCGTGCTGGTGTCTGCCGATCTTGTATGCGCGCACATTTTCGTTGACCTCGGCAAAGCTGAGATCGACCGAAGAACTTCGCCCCGCGCCCGATACTCCGGAGAGTGAATCGATGACGATTCCGCGAGAGCCGATAATGCCCTTCTTCAACACTGGTGCAAGAGCGATGATTGCGGCGGTCGGATAGCAACCCGGGTTTGCGACCAGGCGGGCTTGTCTTATTGCATCGAAGAATAATTCGGGAAGTCCGTAGACTGCGGTCTGGAGAAGGGATGGAGATACATGCTGATGTTGATAGTACTTTTCGTAAACTGTCGCCGAAGGAAGCCGAAAATCTCCGCTGAGGTCGATGATGTGCTCGACCGACGGGACGAGCTGAGGGACGATGTTCATTGCTTCGCCGGAGGGCAGGGCGACAAATGCGATATCGACACCCTCAAGCCGATCGGAGAACGCTTCGAACTCCATTTCGACCCTGCCCGAAAACACGGGATACAGCTCCTCCACTTTCTTGCCGGCGAAGGTGTGGGCCGTGACCTTTTTCAACCGTACGTCGTTTCTCGCCGAGAGAAGCCGCAGCAGCTCAGCGCCGGAGTAGCCGGAGGCACCGATGATGGCAGCAGAAATCAAAGACTGGTATCAGGGAGGTGAAAATTCAAGTTGCATAAATATGCATATTTATGTATTATTATGCAAGCATTATTTTCAGAAATTTGATCTTCGGAAAGGAGC
>DASQAZ010000055.1:0-73704 GCA_035635475.1 Bacteroidota bacterium
CAACGGGCTGCCCTCTCTCCAAGGCCGAAGCGCTCACCTGGGAGGTGCACACCAGGGGCAAGGCGATCGTGTACGAGGGCGAAATGACCAAATGCGTCGAGGTCAGCGGGATTCTGGAAGAGATTGAGCTGATGACGCAGATCGAGGTCTGATGGCGCTGCCGGAACCGGATTGTTCAACATACCGATGATGAATTCGAAAGAAATCCGAAAAAGTTTCATTCATTTTTTTGAGCAGCGCGGACACACGATCGTCCCGAGCGCCCCCGTTATTCCGCACGATGATCCTACGCTTCTTTTCACGAATGCGGGGATGAACCAGTTCAAAGATCTCTTCCTGGGCACCGGAAGGCGCGAGTACAAGCGCGCCGTGAACTCGCAAAAGTGCATCCGCGTCAGCGGTAAACACAACGATCTTGAGGAGGTCGGGAGGGATACGTACCACCACACGTTCTTCGAGATGCTCGGGAATTGGTCGTTTGGCGATTACTACAAGAAGGAGGCAATCGGGTGGGCCTGGGAGCTCCTCACGGAAGAATGGAAGCTCGATTCGGCTCGCCTGTATGCGACAGTCTTCGAGACGGATGACGAGGCCGAGCGCTGCTGGAAAGAAATGACGACGATTGACCACTCTCATGTGCTTCGGTTCGGAAAGAAGGATAACTTTTGGGAGATGGGGGAGACGGGGCCCTGCGGGCCGTGCTCGGAGATTCACATCGATCTGACTCCCGACCACTCCGGTCTCAGTCTCGTGAATGCGGGTGATCCGCGCGTGATGGAAATCTGGAACCTGGTTTTCATCCAGTATAACCGGGACGAACGTGAAAATCTGACTCCCCTTCCATCAAAGCACGTCGACACAGGCATGGGTTTCGAGCGCATGTGCGCCGTTCTCCAGAAAAAGCAATCTAATTATGAAACCGATCTTTTTGTACCCATCATCCAGAGCATCTGTGAGATAACAGGCAAACGGTATCAAGGTGACCAGGCGTCCGAACCCCAATTACAGACCGATATCGCGATCCGGGTCGTCGCCGATCATGTTCGCATGCTCACATTCTCGATTGCGGACGGCGGCATTCCGTCGAATGAGGGGCGCGGTTATGTCATGCGCCGCATCCTGCGCCGCGCCGCACGCTTTGGCCGCAATCTCGGGATGCATCAGCCGTTCCTCTATAAAACCGTCACATCGGTGGTCGCGGTAATGGGGGAACAATACCCGGAGATCAGGGAGAAACAGGCCCACATAGAAAGGGTGATCAAAGGGGAAGAGGAGAGCTTCAATTCGACGCTCGACCGCGGCCTGGAAATCTTTGAGTCGGTTGCGCGAAGGATCGCAAGTGCAGTCGCCGGAACCCGAGGGCCGGGTTTGCACGGTGTATTTCCCGGGGAGGAGGCGTTCAAACTGTATGACACATTCGGCTTTCCGCTCGACCTGACCGAGCTCATGGCACAGGAACGCGGCATGAGCGTTGACGCCGCGGCGTTTCATGCCTTGATGGAGGTGCAGCGCGCACGATCGCGCAGTGAGGGCAGCACGCCGGCAGGGCGCACAATTGCTTCGGGCACCAAGGAAGAAGCCCGAAAGTTCGACACCTCCGGGATCGAAAATCGTGTCACGTTTGTGGGCTATGATTTGTATGAGAGCGAGGCAAAGGTCCTCCGGGCGCACCGCAATCTTCTCGTCATCGATCGATCACCCTTCTACGCCGAATCCGGCGGCCAGGTGGGGGACGAGGGGGAGATTCAGTTCAACGGCAACAAACTTCGGGTTGCGGACACCGTCAAGAGCGGTACCGCCAGCGTTTTACTTCTCGATTCGGAAGTAGCCATCGAACCCGAAACCCCGGTCCGGGCCAAAATCAATGTGGGTCGCAGGCTCAAGATCATGAAAAACCATACAGCGACCCATCTTGTTCACGAAGCTCTCCGGCGCGTCCTGGGCGCTCATGCCCACCAGCAGGGATCGCTCGTTGCGCCGGACCATCTGAGATTCGATTACAATCACTTCGAGGGTATCACGCCGGACCAAATCAGAGCAATCGAAGAGATGGTCAATGAGAAGATCGTTGAATCAATCCTGGTGGAGGCTGAAAACGATCCCACTCGTTGGATGACGATCGACGACGCTAAAAAAAGATATCCGAATGTCAAAATGTTTTTTGGCGAGAAGTACGGCAAGAGGGTCCGTGTGGTTGTCATCGATCCGAAGTTCTCAGTCGAACTCTGCGGCGGTACGCATGTGAAGAATACAGGTGACATAGGCCTCTTTAAAATTATAGCCGAATCCGGAATTGCCAGTGGCGTTCGCCGCATCGAGGCGGTGACGGGAGATGGATTGGGCGACTATATCCGCAAACGCCTCCAAAAGGCGGGAGAATTAGACGAACAGATTGCCAGGCTTGTCGAGGAGAAGGAGGATCTCGAGCGGCAGCTCGGCCTGGGGAAGAGCAGCGCATCGCTTCAGCGTCCCTCACTTCGCCGGCTACCGGTCCTCGGGGAGGGGATTGATGCCGGAGCCATCGCGTCGGTCGAGACAGCCCTCGGGGAACGCGGGACAGCGCTCGAGGTACTTACGAAAGATACGCACGAGCTGAAGAAGCACATGAGCGAGGTTCGGATAAGAAATGCTGCATCAAACCTCGAGCGGCTGGTCGCCTCCGGCGTTTCGGTCAACGGATTTATCGTTGTGTCGGCGAGAATTGATGCGGGCGACCTCGAGGAGCTGAAGCGGTTGGGTGATGCACTGCGGTCAAAGCTCTCATCCGGTGTCGGCATCCTTGGGGCGGTCGTCGACGAAAAGGTCGCGCTCGTGTGCGTTGTGACCGATGACCTCGTCAAAGGCAAGAAGCTCCAGGCGGGAAGAATCGTCGGGGAGCTCGCGAAACGGCTCGGGGGCGGCGGAGGGGGCCGGCCCCATCTGGCCACCGCGGGCGGAAAAGATATTTCAAAATTGGACGACACGCTGAAACAGGCCCCGAAGATCATCCAGTCAATCCTGGCCTCATAGATGCGACTTCGCCGATCGTCCAAGACTTTTACCAACCGCGAGAATTACATTCGCGATCAACTCGGAGAAAGCGCCGAAACTAAAAGGAAGATGTTCGCGGCCTGCTCTGCGGATATCCTCGAAGCGGTGGAGGCGATCATGAAGTCCTACGGTAAGGACGGCAAGATTCTCATCTGTGGCAACGGGGGCAGCGCCGCGGACTCCCAGCACATTGCCACCGAGCTCGTTATCCGGATGAGCAAACCCGACCGTCCGCCGCTGGCAGCGATTGCGCTCACGACTGACACGTCGATGCTCACCGCCGGCGGGAATGATCTTGGGTTCGAGAACATTTTCTCGCGCCAGGTGGAGGGACTCGGCAACAAGGGCGATGTGCTCATCGCGATCAGCACGAGCGGGAAGTCGGAGAATGTCAACCGGGCGATTCGAGCGGCGAAGAAGAAGGGACTGACGGTCATCGGATTCCTGGGGAAGGGCGGCGGAGTCTCGAAAAATCTTGTCGATATTGCCATAGTGATACCCTCGGATGACACGCAGCGCATTCAGGAAGGACACATTACGATCGCCCATATCATCTGCGGTATCCTTGAAAACGAGATGTTCGGGTAGCACCGGATCATGGCGCGCCTTCGCCGCAACGACCTTCTGATCCCGACGCTCGGAGTCCTTTTCGACGCCCTTGCAATCGAGTGTTCGTTCCTGCTTTCCTACTGGCTCCGGTTTAGCACTCCCTATCTGAAGTTTCTGACAGAGAACGCGGATACGCCGCCGCTCCATGCCTATGTGTATGGGTCTTTGTTCGTCATACCCGTCTGGTTGGTCATGTTCCGTTCCCGGGGTATGTACGGCGCCCGGCGCAACGTCACCCTCAGTCAAGATTTGTTTAGCATCATAAAGCTCGTGACGTTCGGTATGCTCGTTGTCATGAGTGCCGCTTTTTTCTACCGTGCGTTTTCCTATTCGCGGCTGGTGTTCGGCCTCCTCTGGATCTCGTCGATTATCTTCATTTTTTGCGGGAGAGTCCTTCTCTCGAAAATCGAAAAGGCGCTCTACCGGAGCGGCCGGGAGCTGTGTAACGCCGCGATTATCGGAAGCAACGAAATCGCCCAGCGCATATTCGAATCATTCCATGACCACCCGCTGCAGGGGTACAGACTCCTCGGGTACTTCGCCGATTCGGAGGCAGCCGCCCGGTCACCCCTGGCCGGCGCGACATTCCTGGGAACGTTGACCCAGATCCCGGCAAAGATTGAGTCCGATCATCTCAACCTCGCCTTAATTGCGCTCCACCAGAGTGAGCATGCGAAGCTGTACCGGCTGATGAGGGAGTGCGAGGGGATTGACGTCGAATTCCTGATGGTTCCGGATTTTCTCGAGCTCCTGGCGAGCCGGATGTCGGTCAAGGAGATCGCCGGCACCACGTTTATCAAGGTCAAGGGGATGCCGATCACAACATGGGGAAGAATTTCGAAGAGAGCATCCGACGTCGCCCTTTCCACCCTGCTCCTGGCCCTCTTTTCCCCGCTGCTTCTCCTGGTCGCCATTTTGGTCAAATTAAATTCCCGCGGCCCGGTGTTGTTTCGCCAGGAGCGCATCGGGATCGACGGGAAGCCGTTTCAAATGTTGAAGTTCAGATCGATGGACCACATGGCGGAGCGCGAGACGGGGCCGGTTTGGGCGAAGGAGAATGACCCGCGGAATACGTCGATTGGCGCGTTCCTCCGCCGAACGAGCCTGGACGAATTTCCGCAATTGATCAATGTGCTCAGGGGAGAAATGAGCCTCGTGGGCCCACGGCCCGAGCGGCCGTATTTCGTAGAGCAATTTTCAGGCAAGGACGACCCACTGGGCGATTCCATTCCCAAATATCTCGATCGGCACCGCATGAAAACCGGCATGACCGGCTGGGCCCAGATTAACGGTCTTCGGGGGAACACGTCGCTGGAAGAGCGCATCGCGTACGACCTCTATTATATTGAGAACTGGTCGCTGGGATTTGATTTCAGGATTCTGGTCAGGACCGTGGGGGCCCTCTTTTCCAACAGCAGCCCCGTTGACCCTCCTGCATGATTACGCTCTTCATTTTTTACCTCCACACGATGGCGGCGGTTGCTCTGTACACGAAACGGTGGCAGGGGTCGAACTGGAAAGAAGGATTACTGGCGGTCGGATTCTTGCTCTTGATTTTCTCGGTCGGATGGACGATGTCTACGTTCCTGGTCAGCCTTTTCATAAGCGAACGGGGTTTTGGAATTTGGCTCGACCGGGACACGCTCGCGCTGGTCGTGCTGACGATGTTGGAAGCGGTATTTTACTACGCGCAGTTCGGGAGGAAGAAGAGTCTAAGAGAGGCGCGCCCCGCGTCAGGCAACGGCAGAGACTGACGAGGGAACGTAACGGTGGGTGCGACGAGGTTACTCTCCGTGCCTCCGGGCTTGATAGTCGAGTTCGGGTTTGACTTTCTCGGTGTAGGGTCCGTCCCAACCCTTGAGGAAGATTCTCCTTAGAATCCCCGTTATGTTCCGGTTCTTGACGACGATGCCGACATTTCGCGTGTTGTAAAAGTAGCTCTTCTCCCAATTGCTCGTCCCGATCCAGCAGCTCGAGCTGTCGATGACGAGATACTTGCAGTGTTCAACCCTTGCGAAGGGGATATATCCGCCCGACCACTCGGGAATAACGCTGAATTTCACCTCGATGTTCGGCACAACCGAGAGACTCTTGAGGTACTCCTCGATCGGGTGCTCCTTCGACCAGTCGGAGACGATCATCTTCACCTTCACCCCACGGGCTGCGGCGCTGCGTAAGGCATTTTCGAGTTCGGGGTAGTAACTCTTGTTTCTTCCGACGGGGGAGTAGGTTAGAAACTGACACATCACTTCGGAACCGGCGCGGTTGATCAGCCTGACGATCTGAGTCTCGTCCCAAAGGGTTGAGTCGGGGACCAGCCCCTTCGGACTCGCGGTCGGCGTCAGGGCAATGGTGTCATTGGCCGCTTCAATCAGAAGGAACGGGGTCTGATAGTGCACTCGTTTTAAAAGGCCATCGACCGTCCCGCCCGGTCCAGCAAGACTCCAATCTAGATTAAAAATATCCCCGTACACCCGAACGATTTCGGCATCGCGAATGCGGACACCGAGTTCATGGATGTGCTTCAGCGCCCTCCAGTCGAAATTCTGGCTCCCGAGAAAAACCTCGCGGCCGTCCACGGTAAAGTACTTCGAATGCTGCACACCGCCGGCGAGTTTTCCGAAGTCAATCACGCGGAGCGCCGTGTTTTTCTGCTTTCCGAGCAAGTCGGCGGTCTCCGGATAGGTCTTGTACATCCGGGAGTCGACGATGATCCGCTCCGATACGCCGCGATCTGCCGCCCTGGATAAAGCATGGATGATGTCATCGAGGGGCTCGCCCTGTTTATTGGAGATGTAGAACTCTTCTATATCGAGTGAGCTTCTGGCGCCGTTGATCATCTCGAGCCACACCTCCTGCGTGTTGCGCACGTCGGGGTTGTCGAGCACGGTCTCAATCGGAATGCTTTCAACGATCTCAAAATCGGGGTGTCCCGCGGCCTGGCCGCATGCGGCCATGGCAGTGCCGAGGAGGAGCATCCATAGTGCGACGCCCCTTGTCATCTGCCTTTCCATTCCGGCTTCCGCTTTTCAACGAACGCTTTCATGCCTTCTTTTTGGTCCTCGGACGAAAAAAGGAGGTAGAAATTCTTCCGCTCGAATTCCAATCCACCCTCAATCGTGGTGTCGAACGATTTCAGAACCGCTTCTTTCGCAAGCCGGACTGCCACGGGTGGCTTTGAGGCGATTTCTTTGGCAAGACTCTTCGCTTCTTCAAGATAGCATTCGACGGGCACCACCTTATTCACGAGGCCGAGCTGGAATGCCTCCTCGGCAGTGATCATTTTTCCCGTCAGGACCATCTCCATTGCCTTGCATTTCCCTATCGCGCGCGTGAGGCGCTGCGTTCCGCCGGCGCCGGGCATGACCCCGATATTGATCTCCGGTTGTCCAAAGCGTGCTGTCTCCGATGCGATGATCAGATCGCAGGCCATCGAAAGCTCGCAGCCGCCGCCGAGGGCAAACCCGCTCACCGCCGCGATGATAGGCTTCTTGATTTTCCGAATCCGATCCCACCGGGCAAACTGGTCGCGCACCAGCATGTCCACGGCCGAGGAATCCGCCATTTCCTTGATGTCGGCACCCGCTGCGAAAGCCTTTTCATTGCCCGTCAGTATGATTGCCCGGATCTCAGGGTCGTTGTCGAGTCTCTCGAGCGCTTCGACCAGCTCGGTCATGAGTTTGATGTTGAGCGCATTGAGAACGTCGGGCCGGTTGAGCTGGATCAGCGCGCAGTGTTGATCGGTTGAAATCAAAAGCGTTGAGGTAGGCATGGAGTGTGGCCGGTGTAAGGTGAGACGTCGTTATTTCAAAAGCATCATTTTCTTTGTCTGACGGCTGCCGCCGGAAGTAAGGGAATACAGATACTCTCCGCTTGCAAGACCGCTCCCCTCGAACGATATGTCATAGGTGCCGGCGACGAGGGTTGCGCTGACCAGCGTCCGGACCTCCCGGCCGGCGCCGTCGAACACTTTCATCGAAACAAACGAAGAATGGCCGAGCGTAAATGTTATATGCGTCACCGGATTGAACGGGTTGGGATAGTTTTGGTTGAGTGTAAACGTCAACGGATGCGTCCCGCCGACGTGCACCCCCAGGATCGTGTCAACCACGCCGACCGACTGCGTGTTCATGGCCACCGGCGACGACCGGCCGTGCGCCGCCCATGAGTTGTGCAGCTTCAACCCCCACGCGTTCCAGTCATAGGGATTCGCCGAATCCTCGTCGCGCAGGAAGTCCGCATATTCCCTGCTCATCGTTTGATAGTATAGAGTCGCTGTGACGCGGGCCGCCGAGCCGGGCAGGACATAACGCGTATCATCCCAGTATTGGCTGTCCGCATAAACCTTTCCCACGGGCTCGGCCCGCCGGATTGCGAATCCGAGATTGGTGAATCCCTTCGGCGGTATCCGGTCGTCCGAGAGTATTGTATCATTGAGGAAGAAATGAAAGGAAGGGCCGGGTTGAAGCCCGAACGTCGCGGCCGTTGCGCTCGTCATTCCCTGGACCGTTTCATAAATCTTGAGCTGAGGATCGTGCGCCAGCAACGCCGAATCCGGGTTGTATGACCCCGATTCGAAGACCGTTCCTCCTGCGGAGTCGGATGCAACAACATTGATCCACATGCGCCGTCCGTCCGGATATCCGGTTGGAAGCTTGTGTCCGGTACGATTCGTGATTCGCACGCTGGCATGTACTGTGTCGCGGAAACGATAGGCAGTTAATCGCAAATCCGCGGCGCGTTGCAGGGTTGCAATGGCGCGATCCCTCCCCGCGCTCAGGGCCCCCGTGTCGAGACCCGGGTAGAAGTCGGGGAGGATTCCCGGCACAAACGTATTTCCCCCCGTGAGATCGTGCTGCGCGATGTGAGGCCTCATCGGCGCGGTTGGATAGGCGCAGGCATATCCGGCGGTATCCTTCATGTGGCACGACTGGCACGTTCCCGAATCACCCTGCGTCGCGTACCAGCTCATGAGCCATTCGCTGTACGTTCGCTCGAGGGGACCGTATTCGTGCGGCGCTTGGGTGAAGCGGTCCTGCGCGTAGACAGGATTGCTCACGTCGTGGCACACCCCGCAGAGTTCGCTCGACTTCTGGAAGGGATCGAACTGCGTCCGGTGAGGAGCAGCGACGCTGTCAAATGGACCGCGCTTGGGAGTCGTCAGCCTTTCGACCGCATGCATGCCGTTTCCATAACCCGGCACCGGGCGGGGAAAATAGGGGACAGTACTGTCGGGATTAAGGGGATCGACGGACCGGTGGCAGTAGTCGCATTGAACGCCGTCGAAATCCGTTCCTGCAAGAGCCTGGCCTGTGTAGTCTTCGGAGTGACCCGCCAACCACCCGGTGGGGGAATGACATCGAATGCAATACTCGCCCTCCCCGGTGCGGTACTTGTTTGTGACGGCGAGGGCGGCAAAAAAGACCGGATCGCGCGCCGAATGCGCCATCATACTCCCGGCCCATTTGGGATAGATCGTCACCGGCCGCGCCGGCGAGAGTGAATTGTGACACTGCATACAGGTTTGAACCGAGTTGGCGGAATCGACGGTGCCCACCTGGGTGCCGGGTAAGGAGAGAAACGGGCTGCGCGGGTTCTGATGTCCTCCGATTCCCAAGATCAGAATGATGGTAACTAGACAGACGGCCCCGGAGGCCACTCTCGCTGCGACGGACTGAAATCGGTGCGCGACCGGGGGCATCACAAGGGCCTCTCAATGTTCTCTAGGATCTACCCGATTCTTTCGAACGGCGGAGCTTTCGGTAATCGACCGGGCGTTTCTCAACGAAAGCGCGGATTCCCTCTTTCACTTCATCCGATCCGGTATGAATGGTCAGCCAGTCGCGGGCGTGTCCGACGGTGATACCCCATGAAAAATCCCGCCAGAAATTCAACTGCTGTTTCGTGTAGCGCGTGCATTCGGGGAGCTTATCGATGAGTTTTTCCACCAGCTCGGTGACCGTTTTGTCGAGATTTTTTCGGGGGACGACGCGGTTTACCAGGCCCCATTCGAGCGCCTTGGCGGCAGGGATTTCCTCACAGAGCAGCAGCATCTCCCGTGCCCTCCTGTCGCCGATAATAAGCGGAAGCCATTGGGTGGCGCCTGCCGCAGGCACGCTGCCGCGGGCGACGCCCACATGCCTGATGAACGTGTCCTGGGCAGCCACCGCAAGATCGCACGACATCTGCAGCTCATTTCCGCCGCCAACGACCATGCCATTGATTCGGGCGATCGTCGGTTTTCCGATGTTCCGCAGTCGTTCAAAGGTCTCGATGAAAACTCCCATCCACTTGTAAAAATCCGAAGGCCGGTCCATGAAATCCTTGGCCCACTCGCTTACATCGGCACCGGTGCAGAAGGCCTTCGAGCCGGCGCCGGTGAGGACTACAACCGCGACTTTATCATCCCAGCTCGCATCCTCGAACGCAGCAGCCAGATCGCGTAGTGTGCCCAAATTAAGCGCGTTGTGGACCTCCGGTCGATTGATTGTCACCGTGGCCCGGTAGTTGCCCTTTGTATAGAGAATATTGCGGAATTTCAGCGAAGAGGCGGGCCTGCCGGCGTAGACGCTCATCCCTGGATCTCGCCGAAGAACAGCGTGACGAGATCCGCTGCCGAACTCATCAGGTCTTTTGCCGCCGCCCGGCCCTCCGGAGACGCGTTTGCCGCATTCATGGCATCAATGGTATCGTAGTGCATCTCCGCCATCACATGATACCGCGATTCGCCGATCGGAGCGCCGGTGATCTTGGTAATCTCAAGTTTTCGAAGTCCGGGCGTCTTCCTGACAAGCGGTAGGTGCACGTCGTGATAATGCCGGTCGAACGCTTCAATATCGGGGGGTTTGCGGTACAGAGCGATGAGTTTTACCATGGCAACTTCGGAGGCGGAGGATTGGGAATGATGTGTAATATAGCCAGAGGGGCCAAGAGAGTCAAGGGGGAAAGTGGACTTTGCGGCGGATTATTGCTACCTTTTGTGCTCGGATTCCTACTCCCAACCGGCACCACATCATCCTCCCATCGCCATACCTGTGAGAATCACTGCCAAGCGACTTGAGCTGATTGTCGGGCTGCTCATCTCGGCGGCCGGCCTGCTTCTGTATCTCGTGACGCTATGCCCCACCACCGATTTTATCGACGCCGGCGAGCTCTCCACCGTGGTCCTCACCCTCGGCATTGCCCATCCGACCGGCTATCCTCTGTTTACCCTCGCCGGCTGGCTGTTTGCCCGTCTCCCGATCCCCTTGAGAAGCATCGAGCAGATGAACCTCATGGCGGCCCTGTTCTGTTCCGCCGCCCTGTTCATGTACTTTCGGTTCTTCCTTTTCTTCCTCAGCACTCTCTCGGTCAAGAATCCGATCCCTTTGAGCGATCAGGATGGAAAAGTATCGGCCCGGGCAGTCACACGGGTGTTTATCCCGGCGGCTGCCGGGACGCTCCTTCTGGGTTTTTCCGAAACCTACTGGTCGCAGGCCCTCTCGATCGAGGTCTATTCATTGCACCTGTTTCTCGTTGCCAGCGTGCTCTTTCTCTTTACAAAGGCAGTCGCGTCACACCTCCGCTGGTCCGATTCCAGGGTGACGGGCCTGCGCGAAGACGCGTACTGGTACGGATTCGCGTTCGTGCTCGGACTCGCGTTCACCAACCATATGACAACCATACTCCTTGCGCCCGGATTTCTCTACCTTTATTTTACCGCATGCCGGTTCACGCCGGAGTCGAGGAGGCGATTGCTCAGGCTCGTGCCGGTGTTCCTTGCCGGTTTCTCCCTTTACTTGTACCTCCCCTTTCGTGCATCTCAACAGCCGGTCATGAACTGGGGAAACCCCCTGGATCTCGAGCGGTTCCTCTGGCATTTTACGGGAAAGCAGTACAGGGTCTGGATTTTTTCTTCCACCGAAAGCGCGGCCCGGCAGCTCCGCTATTTTTTCGACTCCGTCCTCCCTGAGTTTGCCTACTTCCCCCTGGCGTTTGCCGCGATCGGAATCTGGAACCTCTTCGCTCAGAGAAAACAGATGGCCATATTTACAACTCTGCTTTTTCTCGGGTGTCTCCTGTACTCGATCAATTACGACATTCATGATATCGATTCATACTTTCTGCTGGCGTATATCACGATTGCCATCTGGGCCGCCGCCGGCGCCGCGAGCCTGGTTGGCGCAGTGAAGAATTCCCAAACGGCAAAACGGGTTGCGGCTGTTCTCCTGGCATCCTGCATGATCCCGATCGTCGTGAACTTCTCCAAGGTGGATGAGAGCACGTTGACCATCGTGGAGCATTATACGAAGGACATGTTCAAGTCTGTGGAACCGAACGCGATTGTCTTGACCTACCAATGGGACTACTTCGTTTCGGCGTCGTATTATTTTCAGGTCATCGAAAACGTTCGCCCCGACGTTGTCGTTATCGATAAGGAACTGCTCCGCCGTTCATGGTATTTCTTGCAGCTCCAAAAGCGTTACCCCTGGTTGATCGAACGATCGCGGAGGGAGCTAGATGCCTACCTCGCCGAGTTACGGAAATTCGAACACGATCTCCCGTATGACCATGCCGCCATCGAGTTTCGCTACAACAGTCTGATCCACAGTTTTATTCAAAAAAACTATTCATCGCGGCCCGTTTATGCCACCCCCGAATTGGAGGGACAGTATACTTCAGGTTACAGCCGGGTGCCATCGGGGCTCGCCTTCCGGCTCTTTGCCGATACTCTTTATCACGAGATTGTCCATCCCGGATATGCGTTCGAGGTCCCGACGAAGAAAAATAAATATGTAGACGGAATTGTGTCTCTCTATGGTCATTCCTTCTTCAATCGCGCCCTCTATCTAAACATGTTCGGCAAGAATGCCGCCGCCCTCGCATGCGTGGATTCGGCACTCCGGGTCGCACCCGACATCCGGGAAGCCCAATTCTTGCGGGAGAAAATCCTTCGAAATGGCAGGTTTTAGGGGTTTCGGCGTTTTCCTTCGGCAAGTGGCATAAAAATTGTTTGACTTTTTTGCGGAAAATAGTTATATTATTTTTCTGAATCCCTAAATACCTTCCTCGCAAGGCAATATGACCCCCAAATTTCTAAAGCCCTTAGGATTGGCCGGAGGGGAGGGGGATTGTTTTTCTCATTCTGATCTGTTTGGTCAGAGTGGCGGATGGTGGTAGACTGAACCCGCGCCGGCGAGGTCGTCGAGGAAATTGAAAGCGCTCGACGGGACCGGCATCCTTGATGCTGGCGTAGCTCAGTTGGTAGAGCAGCTGACTTGTAATCAGCAGGTCGTTGGTTCAATTCCGACCGCCAGCTCGGCTAGATCGGGCGGCATCGGTGAGAAGTGGCGGCGAACGGGCAGCGTGGATAGGAAGGACGCACAGCAGTTTGCGGGCAGGTAGCGAAGTGGTCAAACGCAACAGACTGTAAATCTGTCGGCTTCGGCCTTCGGAGGTTCAAATCCTTCCCTGCCCACGGGTAAGTAATTATAGACGTCACGCAAGGCGGGATCACACGCGGGAGTAACTCAGTTGGTAGAGTCGCAGCCTTCCAAGCTGCTGGTCGCGGGTTCGAGCCCCGTCTCCCGCTCGGAGAGCGGATTGCTTGCGTAGCTCAGTTGGTAGAGCACATCCTTGGTAAGGATGAGGTCATCGGTTCAATCCCGATCGCAAGCTCGTCAACGTGTTCTTGACCTCAGAAAGAAGGAAGCGAAGCCATGCGAGATATCATTACCCTGGAGTGCTCGGAGTGCAAGCGGCGGAATTACACGACCACCAAGAATAAGAAGAAGCAGAGCGGACGGGTCGAGTACAAGAAATACTGCCCCTGGTGCAACAAGCACACACCGCATAAGGAAACCAAGTAGGCGTTCATACGTCAGTAGCTCAATTGGCTAGAGCAGCGGTCTCCAAAACCGCAGGTTGGGGGTTCAAGTCCCTCCTGACGTGCAGGGTTTAAGGCCGCAAATTTTGAAGGATCGGGGATGAAAGAAAAAATTTTGGCGTTCTTTACGGACGTCGCGAAGGAGATGAAAAAGGTCACGTGGCCCCGCCCCGAGGAGCTGCGCGAATCGACATTTATTGTTCTCATCGTTTGCGGCGTGATCGCACTGTTTGTTTTTACCGTCGACTGGTTGATCAGCAATATTCTGAAGGTGATCTTGTAAGGATGATTCGGTGAGCGATCAACCCCAGGAAAAGCGTTGGTATGCGGTCCGGACCTATTCCGGGCACGAGAACAGGGTGAAGGCGCACCTCGAGAACGAGGTGAAGCTCGCGCACCTGGAAGACCGGATTTCCGCGGTCCTCGTTCCGGCTGACAAGATTTTTGAAGTCAAAGACGGGAAGAAGAAAAGCAAGACCAAAACTTTTTTCCCGGGCTACATCCTGATTGAGGCGCTGCTCGATAAGGAATCGAAGTATTTGATTCTCAACACGCCATCGGTCATCAGCTTCGTGGGTCCGAGGAACGAACCGACCCCGCTGCAGGCCGATGAAGTCAGGCGCCTCCTGGGCCGTATGGAAGAGCGGAAGGATGTCGAAGTCGTGGAGGTTCCGTTCAGAGTCGGCGAGGCGGTGAAGGTGGTCGACGGGCCGTTTAACAACTTCACCGGCTATGTCCAGGACGTCAACGAGGAAAAGATGAAGCTGAAGGTGATGGTGAGCATCTTCGGCCGCAAGACGCCGGTTGAGCTGGATTTCAA
Source organism: Bacteroidota bacterium (assembly GCA_035635475.1). Classification (GTDB taxonomy): domain Bacteria; phylum Bacteroidota; class Ignavibacteria; order UBA10030; family SZUA-254; genus VBOC01. Next base: position 14,325 of record DASQAZ010000055.1, read on the forward strand.
CCAGGTCGAGGTTGAAGGATGATCTCATGTATCATGGAATGAAGAAAGCATGAAGAAGGTAACCGGATTTATCAAACTGCAGATCGCCGCCGGGCAGGCGAGTCCCGCCCCGCCGATCGGCCCCGCGCTCGGCCAGAAGGGCGTGAATATCATGGAGTTTTGCAAACAGTTCAATGCAAAGACTCAGGACAAGCAGGGCCTTATCATTCCGGTCGTCATTACAGTTTTCTCAGACAAGTCGTTTACTTTTATAACGAAGACCCCGCCGGCCTCCATCTTGCTGGCAAAAGCGGCGAAAGTCGAGAAGGGCTCGGGGGAACCGAATCGCACCAAGGTTGGCACGGTCACAAAAGCCCAACTGCGCGAGATCGCGGAAATGAAAATGCCCGACCTGAATGCGAATGACATCGATGCGGCAATGAGAATGATCGCGGGAACAGCCCGTAGCATGGGCATTACAGTCGAAGGATAGCTCGAACGGGGAACGACCTATGAACAAGAGCAAACGATACAGAGCGGCGCTGAAGAAAGTGGAGCAGAAGAAAAGTTACACCATCGAGGAGGCCGTCAGTCTTGTAAAAGAGATGGCTACGGCGAAATTCAACGAGGCCGTCGACATCGCGGTGCGTCTCGGAGTCGACCCGAAGAAAGCCGACCAGGCTGTCAGAGGGACCGTCGCGCTGCCGCACGGGATCGGGAAGGCCGTCCGCGTCCTCGTGCTTGCCAAACCTCCGAAAGACGAGGAAGCACGGAAGGCGGGGGCGGATCACGTCGGTTTCCAGGATTATATCCAGAAAATTCAGCAGGGATGGGCAGACGTGGATGTCATCATCGCAACGCCCGATACGATGGCCGAGGTCGGAAAGCTCGGCAAAGTGCTCGGCCCCCGCGGCCTTATGCCGAATCCGAAGAGCGGCACCGTCACCATGGACGTCGGCAAGGCGGTCGCCGAAGTGAAGGCTGGAAAGATTGAATTCCACTTCGAGAAGGCGGGCATTGTTCATGCGATCGTGGGAAAAGCCAACTTCGATCGGGAGAAACTGATTGAAAACGTCGAGGCATTCCTGAATACGGTTGTCCGGGCCAAGCCGACCAGCGCGAAGGGCCAGTACATCAGAAGCATCGCGCTCTCGACGACGATGAGTCCCAGCGTCCGGATTGATCGGGCGGTTTTCGGAGCGCACTAAAGGATCTGAAAGAATACGAGGGAACCATGAATCGTTCTGAGAAAGAACAGATCATATCCGCGATGAAGGAGAAGGTGTTGCGGGCGAAGAGCCTGTTCCTCGCCGACTTTACGGGCATCACCGTCGAACAGATCACCGAGCTGAGACGGGAGTTCAGGAAATCGAACATCGACTATCATGTCGTGAAGAACACGCTGGCGCGCAAGGCCCTTGAGAGCATCGAGGGATATGACAAGGTTCTCGACAAGCTGGTGAGCCCGACTGCGATCGCCTTTGGCTTCGACGATCCCGTGGCCCCGGCAAAGATCATCAAGAAATTTCGCGACAAGCATGAGAAACTGACGGTCAAAGCGTGCGTGATCGAGATGCAGGTGTTTGAGGGGAAGGATCTCGATCGGCTTGCCAAGCTCCCGTCCAGAGGGGAGCTGGTTGCCGGTATCCTGGGCAGCATTCAGTCCCCGATCGCAGGAGTGGCCGGCGCCGTGGGAGCTATGATGAGAGACCTCGTCAATATTATGGACGCCATCGAAAAGAAAAAAGCGGCCTAGGTCGGACCGCAAGAATTTCATTCACAATCGTACAAGGAGTACGCCACCATGTCAGAAGTTCAGGAAATCGTAGAAAAAATCGGTAAACTCACCCTCATCGAAGCATCGGAGCTGAAGAAAGCTCTCGAGGAGAAATTCGGGGTCACAGCGGCCGCGCCGATGATGATGGGCGGGACTTTAGCGGCTGCGGGCGGTGCGCAACCGGCGGCGGTTGAAGCACAGACCGAGTTCACCGTCGTGCTGAAGAGCGCGGGGGCGCAGAAGATCAACGTCATCAAGGTGGTGCGGGCCGCAACGGGGCTCGGACTCAAGGAAGCGAAGGATCTTGTCGATGGCGCACCCAAGAGTGTGAAGGAGGGGGTGTCCAAGGACGACGCGGAGAAACTGAAAAAGGAGCTTGAAGAGGCCGGCGCGCAGGTCGAGTTGAAATAGATCGCCCCGCTATCGTCAACAGGCTCCGGAATGAGAACGGTTCTCCGGTGCACGAGAATTTTTTTTCATAACCCAAAATTCAGATAACGTTGGCAACATACTCATCGATGAAAATGGCACCGGTAGTCAATATCACAATTGGTTATCGGTGTGCTGTTTTCATTGAGCAGCCATCAATATTAATGAGGTCAAGCACGTGAAAGCCCATGCCCATCATGCGAACGGACGCATCACGTTCGCCAAAATACCAGCGATCGTGGATTATCCCGATCTGCTGAATGTTCAGCTTGAATCCTGGGACCACTTTCTCCAGGCATCGGTGTCGCCGGATAAACGAGTGAACAAAGGTCTCCAGCAGATATTCAAAATGAATTTTCCCATTACCGACGCCCGGGAAAACTACATTCTCGAGTTCGTCGAGTACTATGTTGAAAAGCCGAAGTATTCGGTCATCGAGTGCCAGGAGAGGGGCCTGACATTTGCGGTTCCATTAAAAGCCAAGCTGCGCCTCTCGAGTAAGAGCGAGGATGGAAAGAGTTACGTCGATACGATTGAGCAGGAAGTGTACCTCGGCAACCTGCCGGTGATGACCCACCGCGGCACGTATATCATCAACGGAGCCGAGCGGGTGGTTGTCAACCAATTGCACCGCTCCCCCGGCGTCTTTTTCGACGAGTCGATCCACCCGAACGGCCTTTCGATCTACTCCGCGCGCATCATCCCGTTCAGGGGGTCGTGGGTGGAGTTTACGACCGATATCAGCAACGTGATGTACGTGTACATCGACCGAAAAAAGAAATTTCCCGTCACGACGCTGCTCCGCGCCCTGGGCTACTCCTCCGACGACGAGATCCTCCAACTCTTCAATCTGGTGGAAGAGGTGGATCCCCACAAGGTGAATTTGAAAGAGTATCTCGGACGGATTGTCTGCAGCGATGTCGTCGACAAGAAGACGGGCGAGATCTTTATTAATAAAGACACACAGTTCACGGAAGACCTTCTGAAAAAGGTCAAGAAGTCGGATATCAAGAAAATCCGCTTCCTGAAACAGGAGGGAGCCGGCGAGAGCTCTGTCATCGCCAATACGATTCAAAAGGATATCGCCCGGTCGAATGAGGAAGCGCTGAATGCAATTTATCAGCAGCTGCGCTCCGGTGAAGCCCCCGACCTCGAGACCGCGAAAAACCTGCTCGAGCGCCTGTTCTTCAACGAGAAACGGTACGATCTGGGAGATGTCGGACGCTATCGCATGAACGCAAAGCTCGGAATAACCATCCCCGAGACGACGACGACGCTGACCAAGGAAGATATTATCGCGATTATCAATTATCTGATCGACCTGCAGCAGGGGAGGAAGACGGTGGACGATATCGATCATCTGGGCAACCGGAGGGTTCGGACCGTCGGCGAGCAGATCGGACAGCAGTTCAACATCGGCCTTGCGCGGATGGCGCGGACGATCAGGGAGCGGCTCAGTCTGCGCGATCAGGAGAAAATAACGCCGCAGGATCTGGTGAACGCGCGCACGATTACGAGCGTGATCAACGCGTTCTTCGGCACGAACCAATTATCGCAGTTTATGGATCAGACAAACCCGCTCGCTGAGATTACGCACAAGCGCCGGATGTCGGCACTCGGCCCGGGCGGCCTGACCAGGGAACGCGCAGGCTTTGAAGTCAGAGACGTGCATTATACCCACTATGGCCGGCTCTGCCCGATCGAAACTCCCGAGGGCCCGAATATCGGCCTCATTTCCTCATTGTGCGTCCATGCGCACGTGAATGCCTTCGGGTTCATCGAGACGCCGTACCGGAAGGTGAAGAATGGAAAGGTTTCGGATGAAATCGAGTACATGACCGCGGAGAAGGAAGACCGCTACACGATTGCGCAGGCGAATGCAGAGGTAGACGAAAAGGGAAAGTTTGTCACCGAGCGCATCAAGGCGCGCGCTCAGAGCGACTATCCTCTCGTAAAGCCGGAGGAGGTCCATTACATGGACGTTGCTCCGAACCAGATTGCGAGCGCGGCGGCGGCGCTTATTCCCTTCCTTGAGCACGACGATGCAAACCGCGCACTCATGGGATCGAACATGCAGCGGCAGGCGGTTCCCCTGCTGCGGCCCGAAACTCCGACCGTCGGAACGGGCCTCGAAGGCCGGATTGCCCGCGATGCCCGCACGATGATCGTCGCGGAGCTGAATGGAGTTGTCGAATACGTCGACTCGAATTCTATCGTGGTCAATTACGATATCGATGAGACGAACCCGGAGGCCCTGGTGAGCTTCGACGATAAGAAACGGGTCGAGTATCATCTCATCAAGTTTTTCCGGACGAACCAGGATACGGCGATTAACCAGCGGGCGGTTGTGAAGCCGGGACAGACCGTGAAGAAGGGTGACATCCTCGCCGACGGCTGCGCAACGGATCACGGGGAGCTCGCCCTCGGGCGCAACATTCTCGTGGCGTTCATGCCGTGGGGGGGATACAATTTTGAGGACGCGATCGTCGTCAACGAGAAGATGGTCGCCGAAGATACGTTTACATCGCTTCACATCGAAGAGTTCGAACTTCAGGTGCGCGATACCAAGCGCGGCGAAGAGGAGCTGACCCGGGAAATTCCGAACGTCAGCGAGGATGCCGTGAAAGACCTCGACGAAAACGGCGTCATCCGGGTCGGCGCGGAGGTTCTGGAAGGCGACATCCTGATCGGGAAGATTACGCCGAAAGGTGAGACGGAGTCGACTCCCGAGGAAAAACTGCTGAAGGCGATTTTCGGGGAGAAGGCGGGCGACGTGAAAGACGCCTCGCTCAAGGCACCGCCCGGGATGAAGGGCATTGTCATTGCCACGAAACTCTTCAGCCGGAAGAAAAAGGATTCAGAATCGAAAAAGGAAGACAAGCGGCTCGGCGAGCAGCTCGACCGATCCTACAAGAAAGCGATCAAGAGTAACGTCGAAAAGCTCGGAAGAAAACTCGGATTGCTCTTAAATGGTGAGAAATCCGTGGGCATCCGCGACATGTCAGGAGAGGTGGTGATCCGGGGAGGAACGCAGCTGAAAGAGGATACCTTCGCGAACCTGGAGCAGCTCGAAAAGCTTGACTACACCGCCGATTGGGTGGAAGACAAGAAGAAAAATGCCCTCGTCTCCAAGATCTGCGTGAACTTCATCCAGAAGCAGAAGGATGTCGAGGAGTATTTCAAGCACGAGAAGACAAAAATCATGCTCGGGGACGAGCTCCCCTCCGGCATCGTCCAGCTTGCAAAGGTGTATGTCGCAAAGAAGCGCAAGTTGTCGGTGGGCGATAAGATGGCCGGGCGGCACGGTAATAAAGGTGTCGTCGCCAAGGTCGTCCCGGCGGAGGACATGCCGTCCCTTGAAGACGGCACACCCGTCGATATTGTGTTGAATCCCCTCGGTGTCCCATCACGGATGAATCTTGGACAGTTGTTCGAGACTGCGCTCGGATGGGCGGGGGTAAAATTGGGCACCAAGTACGCCTCACCGATCTTCGACGGAGCCAACTGGGAGGACGTGCAGGCAGAGCTCAAGAAGGCGAACCTGAATCAGAATTCAAAGGCCGTGCTGATCGACGGGCGCTCCGGCGAGCGATTCGACCAGGAAGTCACCGTCGGTTACATTTACATGATGAAGCTGTCGCATCTCGTCGACGACAAGATACACGCGAGGTCGATCGGGCCGTATTCTCTTATAACCCAGCAGCCCCTGGGGGGCAAGGCGCAGTTCGGCGGGCAGCGGTTCGGGGAGATGGAGGTGTGGGCGCTGGAAGCGTACGGCGCGGCAAACATCCTTCAGGAAATCCTGACGGTCAAGAGCGACGACGTGTACGGCCGTGCGAAATTGTACGAGTGCATCGTCAAGGGCGACAATCTGCCGGAACCCAATGTTCCGGAGTCCTTTAATGTCCTGGTCCGCGAGCTCATGGGACTCGGATTAGACATCAAAATTGAGTAACGAAAACGGAGAGTCGGACAATGGCCTTTTCACACGAAAACATCATTAAGAAAAACTTTTCCAAGATCACGATTACCCTCGCGTCGTCGGATCTCATCCTTTCGCGATCCCACGGAGAGGTAACGAAGCCGGAGACGATCAACTATCGCTCGTTCCGCCCTGAAAAGGACGGACTGTTCTGCGAGAAGATTTTCGGACCCGTGCGGGATTGGGAATGTCACTGCGGAAAGTACAAGCGGATCCGGTACAAGGGAATCATCTGCGACCGATGCGGGGTCGAGGTAACCCAGAAGAGCGTGCGCCGGGAACGGATGGGTCACATATCCCTCGCGGTACCGATTGTCCATATCTGGTACTTCCGCTCCTCGCCTTCCAAGATCGGCAGCATCCTGGGCCTGAGCGGGAAGGATTTGGAACGGATCATTTACTATGAATCCTACGTGGTCGTGCAGCCGGGGCCGACCGGCCTTCATCAGATGGATCTGCTCTCCGAAGAGCAATACTACGACATTCTCGCATCGCTCCCCGATAAGAACCAGGATCTTGAGGATAACGACGAGAAAAAATTTATCGCGAAGATCGGCGGCGATGCCATGAAAGCCCTTCTGAAGCGGGTGGAGGTTGAAGTCCTTGCAGCCACGCTCCGCGCCGGTTCAAAGGAAGAAACCGCCGTTCAGAAGAAACAGGAGATTCTCAAGCGGCTTCGCGTCGTCGAGGCGTTCCGCGAACGGGAAAACGGTCCGGCGAACAAACCGGAGTGGATGGTTCTGGATGTGATTCCGGTGATCCCGCCCGAGCTGCGTCCGCTGGTGCCGCTTGAAGGGGGCCGGTTCGCGACCTCCGATCTGAACGATCTGTATCGCAGGGTCATTATCCGCAATAATCGTCTCAAGCGGCTGATCGAAATCAAGGCGCCGGAAGTCATCCTGCGCAATGAAAAACGGATGCTCCAGGAAGCGGTCGACTCACTGTTCGATAATTCCCGGCGCGTCAATGCGGTCCGTTCCGACAACAACCGGGCCCTGAAGTCGCTCTCCGACATGCTGAAAGGGAAACAGGGACGGTTCAGACAGAATTTGCTGGGGAAACGCGTCGATTACTCGGGCCGATCGGTCATCGTCGTCGGACCGGAGCTGAAACTGCACGAGTGCGGCTTGCCCAAGGATATGGCTGTCGAGCTCTTCAAGCCGTTTATTATCCGAAAGCTGATCGAACGCGGGTTGGTCAAGACGGTCAAGAGCGCAAAGAAGATGGTGGACAAGAAAGGGCAGGAGGTGTGGGAGATTCTGGAAAACATCATCGACGGGCATCCGGTTCTGCTCAATCGCGCCCCGACCCTTCACCGGCTCGGCATCCAGGCATTTCAGCCGGTTCTCGTGGAAGGAAAGGCGATCCGCATCCATCCCATGGTGTGCACCGCGTTCAACGCGGATTTTGACGGAGACCAGATGGCGGTGCACGTGCCGCTCTCGTTCGATGCGCAGCTCGAAGCGCGGATCCTCATGCTCTCGAGCCATAATATCCTTTCGCCCTCGAACGGTGCGCCGATCGTCCACCCGACGCAGGACCAGGTGCTCGGATGCTATTACCTGACGAAGTCGAAAGCAGGCGACGTCGGAGAGGGAAAGAACTTCTCCTCTCCCGACGAAGTCATCATCGCCCACAACCTGGACAAGCTGGGGCTGCACGCCCGCATCAAGGTGCGGATCGACGGAAAGACAATCGAAACGACCACCGGCCGGGTTATCTTTAACCAGATCGTTCCGAAGGGACTCGGGTTTATCAACGAGCTTCTCAATAAGAAGCGTCTCACGCAGATAGTCCAGACGGCATTCCGCACCTGCGGCAACTTGAGGACGGCGGAGTTTCTTGATCATTTGAAGAATCTGGGCTTCACCTATGCGGCCAAGGGCGGTTTGTCGGTCAGCGTCGGCGACGTGATCATCCCCAAGGAGAAAGAGGAGGTGATCGCAAAGTCGACTCGCGACGTCGATGCCGTACAGAACCAGTACTATCGCGGCTTTATCACGAACGGTGAACGATACAATAAAGTGATCGATATCTGGACCCGGACCACCAACAAGGTTGCCGAGCGGTTGTTCGATGCCCTCCAGCATGCGCGGGACGGCTTCAACTCCCTCTATATGATGGTGGATTCCGGCGCGCGCGGATCCCGCGAGCAGGTGCGCCAGCTCGCCGGAATGCGCGGACTGATGGCCAAGCCGCAGAAGAGCATGTCGGGGGCTACGGGAGAACTGATCGAGAATCCCATCATAGCAAACTTCCGGGAAGGTCTTTCGATCCTCGAATACTTCATTTCGACCCACGGAGCCCGAAAGGGTTTGGCCGACACCGCGTTGAAAACAGCTGACGCGGGTTACCTCACACGCCGCCTCGTCGACGTTGCGCAGGATGCGATTGTCGCGCATCTGGATTGCGGGACAATCCGCGGGGTCGTTACCGGAGCCCTGAAGGAAGGTGAAGACGTCAAAGAACCGCTCGCCGAACGAATTCTCGGCCGCGTGGCTGTCCATGATGTGGTCGATCCGCTCACCCGGAAGACAATCGTGAAGGCCGCCGAAGAGATTGATGAACGGAAGGCTGCATTGATCGCCGAGACCTCGATCGAGACCGTTGAAATCCGGTCGGTGCTCGCCTGCGAAGCGAAGCGGGGAGTCTGTGCCAAGTGCTACGGGCGCAACCTGACGACATCGAAGCTCGTCGAGCCGGGTGAGCCCGTCGGGATCATTGCGGCACAGTCGATCGGCGAACCGGGCACGCAGTTGACCCTGCGGACCTTCCATACCGGCGGCACCGCGAGCCTCATCGCCACGCAGTCGCAGATCGTTTCGAAATTCGACGGTATCGCAAAGTACGACGGTATCAAGTATCTGAAACTCTCGGACGCGGACGGCAAGCTGATCGTGCTCGGGCGAAGCGGCGTGATCAACATCCTCGACGCCGACAACCGCGTGCTGACGAAGTACGACGTGCCCTACGGCGCGACGCTCCTTGTGAGCGACGGCGCACCGGTGAAGAAGGGTGAAATCATCTACGAGTGGGATCCCTACAATGCCGTGATCATCTCCGAGCACCGGGGAGTCGTCAAATATCAGGATCTCAAGGAGAACATCACGTACCGCGAGGAACCCGATGAGCAGACCGGGCACATCCAGAAGGTGGTGATCGATTCTCGCGACCGGGCGTTAAGCCCCACCCTCAACATCGTCAACGACAAGGGTCAGAAGGTCGGAAGCTACATCATTCCGACCAGGGCCCACCTCATCGTCAACGACGGCGAGGAAGTTCAGGCAGGGACGGTGCTGGTGAAAATTCCGCGGGACAGCGGAAAGACGCGCGACATCACGGGCGGTTTGCCGAGGGTGACTGAGCTGTTCGAGGCAAGGAGCCCGGCCGACCCGGCTATCGTTTCGGAAATCGACGGCGTCGTGAAATTCGGCGCGCAGAAGCGCGGATCCCGCGAGATCAAAGTGATGAGTCACGACGGCCAGGATGAGCGTCAGTATCTGATCCCGATGGGGAAACATATCCTGGTCCAGGAGAACGATGTCATCCGCGCGGGCGAGCGGCTATCCGATGGAGCGATCGACCCGCACGATATCCTGCGGATCAAGGGCGTCGGCGCGGTGGAGGAATATCTGGTGAACGAGATCCAGGAAGTCTACCGGATGCAGGGCGTCAAGATCAACGACAAGCACATCGAGGTCATTGTGAGACAGATGATGCAGAAGGTACGAATCGTCGATCCGGGAGACACGAAGTTTCTCGAGGATGATTACGTCGACATCATCAGCGTGAACACGGAGAACGAGAGCCTGAAGGATCAGGTTGTCATCACGAAGAAAGGCGACTCCAAGCTCAAGGAGGGGCAGATCCTCTCGAAGAAGAAAGTCCGGGAGGTCAACGCCGACCTGCGGAAGAAGAGCAAAAAGATTGCGGAGTTCCGCGACGCGATGGCGGCGACCTCGGAGCCGGTTCTGCTCGGAATCACCCAGGCCGCGCTCTCGACCGACAGCTTCATTTCCGCCGCGTCGTTCCAGGAAACGACAAAGGTGCTCACCGATGCGGCAATCGAAGGCAAAGTGGATCACCTGCTCGGACTCAAGGAGAATGTGATCATGGGTCATCTGATTCCGGCTGGGACCGGACTGAAGAAATTCCGGAATATTATCGCGCTTCCGAAGGAAGACGTGGTTGAGCCGGTTGCCGAACCCACGCCCGAGCCGGTGGAGGGGGAGAAAAAGAAAGTGCGAAGGCGCGAAAAGGCCGTGGCAGCCGAATAATCGTTGACAATAACAGGGAAAATACGTATATTTACAGACTTTGCTGAAATTAAGGAGTTTTGACGTCTGCCGACCATAAATCAACTTGTTAGGTTAAGCAGGGAGCAGTTAGTCTGGAAGAGTAAGGCCCCGGCGCTGCAGGGTTCTCCTCAGAAGAGGGGCGTCTGCACACGGGTCTATACGACCACTCCCAAGAAACCGAATTCAGCCCTGCGGAAGGTTGCGCGCGTCCGCCTCACGAACAGCATCGAGGTGACGGCCTATATCCCGGGTGAAGGGCATAACTTGCAGGAGCACTCGATCGTGTTGATCCGGGGTGGCAGGGTAAAGGATTTGCCGGGCGTGCGGTACCATATCGTCCGGGGAACACTGGATACGGCCGGCGTCACCGACCGGAAGCAGGGAAGATCGAAGTACGGGGCGAAGAAACCCAAGTAGCGCGTATGCGAAAGAAGACAGCGACAAGAAGAATCACGCTCCCGGATCCAAAATATAACGATGTTTTGGTTTCGAAGTTCATCAACAGCGTCCTGAAGCGCGGGAAGAAACATCTCGCCCGGTCGATTGTGTACGATGCCTTCGCCATCGCGGAACAGCGCGGGAAAAATTCCGGGCTGGAGGTATTCCGGAAGGCGATCAACAATGTCAAGCCGGTTCTCGAAATCCGCGCGCGGAGAGTCGGCGGTGCAACGTACCAGATTCCGACGGAAGTCCGTCCCGACCGCAGCATCGCGCTCGCCATCCGGTGGCTGATCGCCTATGCGAGCGAGCGGAAGGACAAATCGATGTCGTTGAAACTTGCAGCGGAGTTTGTCGCCGCGTCGAATAACGAAGGTAATGCTGTAAAGAAGAAAGAAGATACCCATAAGATGGCTGAAGCGAACAAGGCCTTCGCCCACTTCAAGTGGTGAAGGTGCAGAGAAAGATGAGATTGCGATAGTTATGCCAAGAGCTTATCCCTTAGAACGAACGCGAAATATCGGCATCATGGCGCACATCGACGCCGGGAAAACGACGACGACGGAGCGCATACTTTTTTATACGGGCGTCCTGCACCGTATGGGCGAAGTCCATGATGGAGCTGCGACGATGGATTGGATGGAGCAGGAGAAGGAACGCGGCATCACGATCACGAGCGCTGCGACCACCTGTTTCTGGAACAACCACCGGATCAATATCATCGACACGCCGGGACACGTCGACTTCACCGCCGAAGTGGAACGCTCGCTCCGCGTACTCGACGGGGCCGTGGCGCTGTTTTGCGCCGTTGGCGGCGTGGAACCGCAGTCGGAGACCGTGTGGCGCCAGGCGGATAAGTACGGCGTCCCGCGACTGGCATTCGTGAATAAGATGGATCGCGTGGGAGCCGACTTCTTCAACTGCGTATCGATGATCAGGAGCCGGCTGGGCGCGAACGCGGTTCCGGTCCAACTTCCCGTCGGCGAAGGCGACCTGTTTACAGGGGTCATCGATTTGATCACCATGAAGGCCCGTATTTTCCATGAAAATACGGCCGGAACGACCTGGGACGATCTCGAGATTCCCCATGATCTGCTGAAGCTTGCACAGGAGTATCGGACGAAGATGCTCGAGGCGGTATCCGACGAGGATGATACGCTGCTGGAAAAATATCTGGAGGGGAAGGATATCTCTCCCGCCGAGATCAAGACCGTCCTCCGGCGCGCGGCTCTGAAGGCGAGCATCGTCCCCGTCCTTTGCGGCTCTTCGTTCAAGAATAAGGGAGTCCAGAGCCTGCTCGATGGGGTCGTTGATTTTCTGCCATCGCCGCTCGATATCGGCGCCGGAGAAATCACCGGGCATCACGCGAACATGAAGGATCATATCGTCCGAAAAGTGTCCGATAACGAAAAATTCTCGGCGCTGGCGTTCAAGATTATGACCGATCCGTATGTCGGAAAGCTGACATTTTTCCGTGTGTATTCCGGGACCGCCAAGACGGGGACCTATGTCTACAATTCTATTTCTGAGCGGAAAGAACGAATCGGCCGGCTTCTCCGGATGCACGCCAACCACCGGGAAGATGTGGATGAGGCGTTCACGGGGGATATCGTCGCCGTGGTCGGGCTGAAGCATACCAGGACCGGCGATACGCTGTGCGACGAGAACGATCCGATCATCCTCGAGAAGATGGATTTCCCGGAGCCGGTGATTTCTGTTGCAATCGAGCCGAAGACGAAAGCCGACCAGGAGAAGATGGGCGAAGCCCTCTCGAAACTTGCAGAGGAGGACCCGACCTTCAAGGTTTCCACGAATGAGGAGACGGGCCAAACCATCATCAGCGGGATGGGGGAACTCCATCTTGAGATTATCATCGACCGGATGAAGCGGGAATTCAAGGTTGAGGCGAATGTAGGCAAACCGCAGGTCGCCTACAAGGAAACGATTCGGAAGAAGGTCGAACAAGAAGGCAAATTCGTGCGCCAGTCCGGCGGGCGCGGTCAGTTCGGCCATGTGTGGATCACCGTTGAGCCCAACGAGATGGGCAAGGGATATGAATTCGAGAATGCGGTAGTTGGCGGGTCGATCCCGAAGGAATACATCAATTCCGTCTCGGAAGGAATCGTCGAGGCGATGCGCAACGGCGTTCTTGCAGGATATCCCATGGAGGATGTGAAGGTGAAACTGTTCGACGGATCATACCATGAGGTCGATTCGTCCGAGATGGCATTCAAGATCGCGGGCTCGATCGCGTTCAAGGCGGCAGCGAAGAAGGCGCATCCCGTTCTGCTTGAGCCGATCATGGATGTTGAAGTCGTGACCCCCGAGGAGTACATGGGCGACGTGATGGGCGATCTGAGTTCGAGGCGCGGTAAGATCGAGGGTCTGACCGCCCGGAAGGATGCCCAGGTGATCAAGTCGAGAGTGCCTCTCTCCGATATGTTCGGTTATTCAACGACACTCCGGTCGATGACTCAGGGAAGGGCTATTTACACGATGCAGTTCTCGCACTATGAAGAAGTTCCACAGAGTATTTCCGACCAGATTATCGAAAAAGTTAAAGGCAAGGAAGCCGTTCTGGCGTAAGATGAAACCTAAGGAGACCTGATACATGGCAAAAGAAAAATTCACGCGGGATAAACCGCATGTCAATGTCGGAACCATCGGTCACATCGATCATGGGAAGACCACGCTGACCGCAGCAATCACCATGGTCCTCAGCAAGAAGGGCCTGGCGTCGGTTCGCACATTCGACAGCATCGACAACGCCCCCGAGGAGCGCGAGCGAGGAATCACGATTGCCGTGGCTCACGTCGAGTATTCGACGTCGAAGCGACACTACGCCCACGTGGATTGCCCCGGGCATGCCGATTACATCAAGAATATGATCACCGGCGCCGCACAGATGGACGGCGCGATCCTGGTCGTCGCGGCGAACGACGGTCCGATGCCTCAGACGCGCGAACACATTCTGTTAGCGCGGCAGGTGGGCGTTCCGCGCATTGTGGTCTTTCTGAACAAGATCGACATGGTGGATGATCCGGAGCTCATCGAGCTGGTCGAAATGGAGCTTCGCGATCTCCTGAAGAAATACGAATTCCCGGGCGATGAGATACCGATCATCCGCGGCAGCGCCTTGAAGGCGATGGAGCGCGCCCTGCAGCCCGATGCGAAACCGGACGATGCGGCTTTTAAGCCGATCTTCGAGCTCATGGATGCCGTCGACAGCTACATTCCGCTGCCCAAGCGGGAGATCGACAAGCCGTTCCTGATGCCGGTCGAGGACGTCTTTTCGATCACCGGTCGAGGAACCGTGGGAACGGGGCGCGTGGAACGCGGCAAGGCGAAGGTGGGCGACGAGGTCGAGGTCGTCGGGCTCGGCGCGCACAAGAAGACTGTTATCACGGGCGCAGAGATGTTCCGCAAGGAGCTCGATGAAGTGCAGGCCGGCGATAATGCGGGCCTCCTTCTGCGAGGGATCGAGAAGAACGAACTCGAGCGCGGAATGGTGATCTCGAAGCCCGGATCGATCACACCCCACAAGAAGTTCACGGCGCAGACCTACGTGCTCAAGAAAGAGGAAGGCGGACGCCATACCCCGTTCTTCAGCGGCTATCGCCCGCAGTTCTATTTCCGGACGACCGATGTCACCGGCGTGGCAACGCTCCCCTCCGGGACCGAAATGGTGATGCCGGGGGATAACGTCGATAATATGTCCGTCGAGCTCATTTCGCCGATCGCTATGGAAGAGGGTTTGAGGTTCGCGATTCGCGAAGGCGGACACACCGTCGGAGCGGGCGTGGTAACGAAAATACTCGAGTAGACAACAGAAGGAACGGACACGGTGGCCGGACAGAAAATACGCATTAAATTAAAATCGTACGATCACGCTCTGATCGACAAATCGGCGGAAAAGATCATTAAAACGGTCAAGTCCACCGGCGCGGTCGTCTCCGGGCCCATTCCGTTGCCTACGAAGCGGACGCTGTACACTGTTTTGCGGTCGCCGAACGTCGACAAGAAATCGCGAGAACAATTCGAGATGCGATCCCATAAGCGCCTCATCGACATCCTCAACTCGTCCAACAAGACGGTTGATTCGTTGATGAAGCTTGAACTCCCCGCAGGCGTCGATGTGGAGATCAAAGTATAAGACCGTCTCCGGTCTCTAAGGCCAATCTGACTTTATAATACCCCGAAGGTGGCGCTCTCAGCGTCACGAATCGGCGGGATTTTAGTTGCAAGTAACGATCGAAGGGACTCAGGATCCGATCTATGCCGGGTATTCTTGGAAAAAAAATCGGGATGACGAACGTTTTCGACGAGACGGGCGAAGCAGTTCCGTGCACCGTCATCGAGGCGGGGCCGTGCTTCGTCGCCCACATCAAGACGAAGGAACGCGACGGCTATGAGGCTCTTCAACTCGGATTCGGCGAAGCCAGGGAACGTCTGGTGAATAAACCGACTGCCGGTCATTATAAGCGGGCGGGAGTGAGTGCCAAGCGCCTCCTGCGCGAGTTCAGGAACTTTGACACCAGCAAGTTTCAGCTCGGGGCCGAAGTCAAGGTGGACTCGATCTTTGCAAAGGGTGATATCGTTTCCGTGGCAGGGACTTCGAAAGGCCGGGGTTTTCAGGGCGTCGTGAAACGGCACCATTTCGGAGGCGGATCGCGGACACATGGCCAGAGCGATCGCGAACGGGCTCCAGGCTCGATCGGTTCCAGTTCCTTTCCTTCGCGGGTGTTTAAGGGCATGCGAATGGCGGGCCGGATGGGCGGAGAGCGGGTGACGGTGAAAAATCTTCGCATCGTTCAGGTGATTCCCGAGTCGAATTTGCTGCTGGTTCGCGGATCGGTCCCGGGCCATATCAATAGTTACGTCGAGATTCTTAAAGAGCGTCAAGGCTGAGAATGGAACTCGAAATTTACAAAAAAGACGGGACGGCGACGGGCGAACACGTCCGCCTATCGCCCGAGGTGTTCGAGATACAGCCGAACGACCATGCGATCTATCAGGCGGTGACGACCTATCTCGCGAACAGGCGCCAGGGGACGCACAAGACGAAGACCTATGGCGAGGTGAGCGGGAGCGGCAAGAAACCGTGGAAACAAAAGCATACCGGCCGCGCGCGAGTCGGGGCGGTCCGGTCTCCTCTCTGGAGAGGAGGGGGTACGATCTTCGGCCCCATGCCGCGAGACTATTCAAAGAAGCTGCCGAAGCAGGTCAAGCAGCTTGCCAGAAAGTCGGCCCTGAGCTATAAGGCCAAAAACGCATCGATCAGGGTTGTTGAAGACTTCACGCTCGAACAGCCGAAGACCCGGGAACTGGCGGCAATACTCAAAGCGCTGCAGCTATCCGAGCAAAAGACGTTGCTCGTTGTGCCCAGGAAGGATGATTCGATCTGGAAGTGCGGCAGAAACATCCCGTATCTCAACATCATCGAAGCGTCGAAAGCATCGACGTATGAAATCCTCGACAACAGTATTCTCCTGATTCAGAAGAGCGCCGTCGAGGTTTTGGAAAAAACCTTTCATTAAAAACTGAACCATGATCGGGATTCTCTACCGTCCGATTGTAACGGAAAAAATGACGAATGTGCAGGAGAAGGGGCTGTATGCCTTCGAGGTCGCCCCGGGGGCGACGAAGATCGACATCGCCCGCGCGGTGGAAAAGAAATTCAACGTTTCGGTGAGGAACGTCCGTACGATGAACTGTAAGGGCAAGACGAAATCACAAATGACGAAGCGCGGAAAATTTGAGGGAAGGACGTCGCGTTTCAAGAAGGCGATCGTGACCCTCAAAGAGGGCGACAAAATCAACCTCTTTGAAAACGTCTAACGGAAGGGGAAAAGGCACCCGATGGGAATGCGCAGCTTAAAACCGACGACGCCCGGAACACGGTGGATGACGATTCCGACGTTCGACGAGATTACCAAGTCCGAACCTGAAAAATCGCTGATCGAGCCAAACAATAGATCCGGGGGGCGCAACTCGAACGGTCATATCACCTCGCGCCACCGCGGAGGGGGTCACAAACGATTTTATCGCATCATCGACTTCAAGCGGGATAAAAAAAGAATTCCCGCAAAAGTCACCGCGATCGAGTATGATCCGAACCGTTCGGCGAGGATTGCCCTGCTGATGTATTCCGACGGCGAGAAACGCTATATCCTTGCCCCGGATGGCCTCAAGGTGGGAGAGGTGATCTCCTCCGGAGTCGATGCCGACGTCAAGATCGGCAACGCGATGCCTCTTGGGAATATTCTGGTCGGAACATTCGTCCACAACGTGGAAATGCGCCCCGGAAAAGGCGGACAGATGGCGCGAAGCGCCGGCTGTTCGATCCAGGTGATGGCAAAAGAGGGGAAATACGCCCAGCTTCGTTTGCCCTCGGGAGAGATTCGCAACGTCCCTCTCGAGTGTTTTGCGACGATCGGCGTCGTGAGCAACATCGAGCATGAGAATATCACGATCGGCAAGGCCGGCCGGTCGCGCTGGCTGGGCATTCGGCCGCAGTCACGCGGCGTCGTTCAGAACCCGGTCGATCACCCCCACGGCGGGGGTGAAGGGAAATCCCCGCAGGGAAATCCCCACCCGGTATCCCCCTGGGGCTGGCATACCAAGGGAAAGAAAACCCGGCACCATAAGCTGAAATCGAATAAGTACATCGTCAAGCGACGTAAATAATCCCGGAATCTTCGGATGAGCCGATCTCTCAAAAAGGGCGCCTTTGTCGACCAGAGGCTGCTGGCGAAAGTCGAAGCCATGGCGAAGTCGGGCCAGAAAAAGGTGATCAAGACCTGGTCGCGATCCTCCACGATCACGCCAGACTTTGTCGGGCACACGTTCGCCGTGCACAACGGAAACAAATTCATCCCGGTGTATATCCACGAGGGGATGGTAGGGCATAAGCTCGGTGAGTTCGCCCCTACCAGGATCTTCCGCGGCCACCCCGGGCTGAGGAGCGAAACCACTACCACCGAAGCCGCACCCGAGGCAAGCTAAGCCGATGCTGGAAGCTCGAGCCATAAACCGGTATATCAATTCCTCGCCCCGCAAGATGCGGCTGGTCATCGATCTGATCCGCGGCCGCTCGGTGAACGAGGCGATCAGCATCCTTCATTTCTCGCCGAAGCACGCGGCGAGGGTTGCCGAAAAAGTAGTACGTTCCGCGGTTTCGAACCTGCAAAATAAGGATGAAGCCGGAAGGGTGAACCCGGAATCGCTCTATATTAAGACAGCCTACGTCGACGGCGGGCCCGGTATGAAGCGCATGCTGCCTGCCCCGATGGGACGGGCGTACAGGATCGTCAAGCGTTCAAACCACCTGACAATCATCGTGGCTCAACGAGAGGAAAAGTCTAAGGCGCCCGCGAAACCGCGGGAGAAGCATGTCCAGCAGAAGCAAGAAGTTGAAAGACCGAAAGAGAAAGTGAAAGACAAACCGAAAGTGAAAGACAAACCGAAAGAGAAAGAGTAGGGGGTCCTTTGGGTCAAAAAGTACATCCGGTCGGATTTCGGCTCGGCATCCTGCGCTCGTGGGATTCAAATTGGTACGACGATAAGGATTTTGCCGGGAAACTCCAGGAGGATCTCCGCGTCCGGAACTATATCCACAACCGGCTGAAAAAGGCCGGGATTTCGAGGATCCTGATCGATAGAACTCCCAAGAAAGCCGTGATCACGATCCATACGTCGCGCCCAGGAATCGTGATCGGCAGAAGCGGGAAAGAGATCACGCAATTGGAAGAGGAGCTCAAGCAAATCACCAACAAAGAGGTGAAGATTCTCATTCATGAGATTAAGCGTCCCGAGCTGGACAGCTTTTTGCTCGCCGAGAATATAGCGGGACAGCTCGAAGGCAGGATGTCGTTCCGGCGCGCGATGAAAATGGCGATTACATCGGCGATGCGCATGGGCGCCGAAGGCGTGCGCGTCATGTGCGGCGGCCGGCTTGGCGGCGCCGAAATTGCCCGGTCTGAACAGTACAAAGAAGGCAGGATTCCACTCCACACCCTGCGGGCCGACATCGATTACGCTCAGGCCACTGCGATGACGATTTATGGGACGATCGGAGTGAAGGTATGGATCTGCCGGGGCGAAGTCCTCGACCGGACGCCAAAAGAGCCCCGGGGAGCGATCTAAAATGTTGCTTCCGAAAAGAGTTAAATATAGAAAGGCCCAGCGCGGCCGCATGAAGGGCAAGGCAACCCGCGGGGCGAGTGTCGCGTTCGGTGATTTCGGCTTGAAAGCGCTCGAACCCGGCTGGATCACCCAGCGCCAGATCGAAGCGGCCCGAGTCGCCCTCACCCGCTTGATGAAGCGGGAGGGAAAAGTATGGATCAGAATTTTCCCGAGCAAACCGGTGACAAAAAAGCCCGCCGAGACGCGCATGGGCAGCGGCAAGGGGGTCCCGGAGTTCTGGGTGGCCGTCGTCAAACCCGGGACAATCATGTTCGAGCTCGGTGGGATCAAGCAGGCCGTCGCCTCCGAGGCCATGGATCTGGCCTCGCACAAGTTGCCGGTCAAGACCAGGATGGTCATACGGCCCTCGTACCACGCGGGTTGATCATGAGGAAGGATACCCTGTGAAAATTTTTCAAGTTCGAGAGCTTCCGCCGCAGGAGCTGGAGAAGCGAATCAAGGACGAAGAGGAGAATCTCGTCCATCTGAAATTTCAAAAGGCGACGAGCCAACTGGAGAACCCGCTGAAGATCCGGAATGCCCGCCGCGATATCGCCCGCATGAAAACAGTGCTGCGCGAAAGGCAGGCTCAGAGCGCCAAATCGGAGAAGAAACCGTGACAGGGACGGTTACAATGGATCTCGCATCGGCGTTGCGCACATCGAAGCGTAAGCTGAGAGTCGGGCGCGTTGTCAGCAACAAGATGCAGAAGAGCATTGTTGTCGCGATCGAGCGCCGCGTCCCGCACGGCCTCTACCGCAAGTATTTCCGGCGGACCTCGCAGCTCATGGCCCATGACGAGAAGCAAGAGGCGAAAATCGGAGATCTGGTGAAAATTATGGAAGTGCGCCCCTTGAGCAAGCGGAAGCGGTGGCGATTGGTTGAGATCGTTGAGAAAGCAAAATAGGCTGAGACGCCCGGTAACCGATGATCCAGGAAGAGACAAATCTCGTTGTCGCAGATAATTCAGGAGCCAAGAAAGTGCGGTGCATCCGCGTTCTTGGCGGCCACGACCGGCGGTACGCCGGCGTGGGCGATCTGATCGTCGTTTCGGTGAAAAGCGCAATCCCGGGTGCTGCCATCAAGAAAGGTGAAATGTCGAGAGCGGTCATCGTACGGACGAAGAAAGAAACACGGCGCAAAGACGGCTCCTTCATCCGGTTCGATGAAAATGCCGCCGTTCTGTTGAATCCGCAGGGGGAACCGAGGGGAACGCGCATCTTTGGCCCCGTTGCGAGAGAATTACGGGATAAGAATTATATGAAGATCATCTCGCTGGCGCCGGAAGTTTTATGAAAATCCATAAGAATGATAACGTAAAGGTCATTGCCGGGAATTCGCGGGGGAAAACCGGAAAAGTTCTCAAGGTTTTTCGAGAAGAGCGGCGGGTGATCATCGAAGGCGTGAACATCATTCGTCGTCACTCGAGGCCTTCGCAGAAAAATCCGCAGGGAGGGATCGTCCAGAAGGAAGCGCCGGTGACCGCGGCGAACGTCATGGTGATTTGCCCGAAATGCAGCACGCCATCGCGGCTGGGGCATAAGCCCGTGACCGATTCAACGACCGGGAGAAAGCACATGATGCGCGTCTGCCGCAATTGCGAAGAAATGTTTTAGCGCCTGAAAAAGCATATGGGAAAAGAAAAGCCAGAGAAAACAGAGAAGCCACAGAAAACCGAGAAGCCGCAGAAAACCGAGAAGAGTCCCAAGAAGACCGCGGCCGCCGCCCCTCAGCCGGGCGCCCAGGAAACCGGGGTTCCTCCGCGCCTGCACGAACTTTTTGTGAAGCAGCTCGTTCCGGATCTGATGAAGCGATTCAAGTATTCGAATGTCATGCAGGTTCCGAGACTCGAAAAGATCGCCGTCAACGTCGGCGTGGGCCAGGCATCGCAGGATTCGAAATTACTCGACGTCGTTGTGAAGGACCTCGAAACGATTGTCGGCCAGAAAGTCGTAACGACGAAGGCGAAGAAGGCGATTTCGAATTTCAAATTGCGCGAAGGTCTGCCGATCGGCGCAAGAGTCACGCTCCGGAAACACCGGATGTATGAGTTCATGGACCGTTTTATCAGCATCGCAGTGCCCAGGATCCGCGACTTCCGCGGCTTTTCCGATAAATCTTTTGACGGCCGCGGGAACTATACCGTCGGCGTGAAGGAACACATTATCTTCCCGGAGATCGATGTTGACAAAGTAACGAAAGTTTTTGGAATGGACATCTGCTTTGTCACGACGGCCAAGACCGATCAGGAAGCGCACGAGCTCCTGAAAGGGTTCGGGATGCCGTTCGTGAAGCGTGAGGAACCGATCGAACAGAAAACACCAAGCGCCTAACAAAGAGGAGATCAGCGGTGGCACGATTGGCGATGATTGTAAAGGCGAAGCGGAAGCCAAAATATCCGGTGAGAAAGCATAATCGCTGTCTGATTTGCGGCCGGCCGCGGGGGTTCCTGCGGAAATTCGGCATGTGCCGGATCTGCTTCCGCAAAATGGCCCTCGAGGGGAAAATTCCCGGCGTTGTCAAGGCGAGCTGGTAGGAACAAGGAACAAGTTCATGAATACGACAGATCCGATAGCAGACTATCTGACGCGGTTGCGAAACGCAATCCGCGCCCGCCATAAGCGCGTTGATGTCCCCGCTTCAAATCTCAAGCGCGAGTTGTCCAGGATCTTGCTGGAAGAAAAGTTTATCAGCGGCTATACCGATATCCCGGACAAGAAGCAGGGACTCTTGCGGATCGTCCTCCGCTCGTCCGATGGCATCAACGCGATCACGGGCTTGAAGCGTATCAGCAGACCCGGTCTGCGCGTCTATGTCCCTGCCCGGGAGCTGCCTCGCGTTCTCAACGGATTGGGCATCGCCGTGGTCTCCACGTCGATGGGTCTTATGACCGAAAAAAGCTGTGCCGCCCGGAAGGTCGGCGGAGAAGTTCTCTGTCACGTTTGGTAACCAGGAATTGAAGGAGCGTGAGTCTTGTCACGAATAGGACGTAAGCCGATACCGATTGAGAAGGGTGTCAAGGTCCAGATGACCGACAGAAATCTCAAAGTCGCCGGATCGAAGGGCGAGCTGTCCGCCCTGGTCCCCGCGAGTATTGTCGTCAGCATCAAGGACGATGTCATCCAACTGTCACGCTCTTCCGATACGAAGCCGGAACGGGCGCTCCACGGGACGTGGCGCGCGTTGGTTAATAACATGGTCAAAGGGGTCGCGCAAGGGTTTGTCAGAAAACTGGAAATCGTGGGCGTGGGTTACAAGGCTGAAATCAAAGGGAAAAAAATACAACTTGCGCTCGGCTATTCCCATCCGATACTTTTTGAGCCTCCGGCTGGGATCAAGATTGAGATTCCGCTGCCGACGAGTATCGTTGTCTCGGGAATCGACAAACAGCTTGTCGGCCAGGTTGCCGCCAAGCTTCGCTCATTCCGGCCCCCGGAACCGTACAAGGGCAAAGGCGTGAAATACGAGGGTGAGTATATCCGCCGCAAGGCCGGCAAGGCGGCGGCAACAGCCGGAACGAAGGTAGGGTAACGGCCGCATGATCAAAAAATCGAGAGTTGGACGCAGGGCAACGATCAAGCACCGCGTCCGGATGAAGATCGCGGGGACGACGGATCGTCCGCGCCTGACCGTCTATCGCAGCTTGCATCATCTGTATGCTCAGCTTGTCGACGATTCAAAGGGTAAAACCCTCGTTTCCACATCGACCCTTTCGAAAGAGCTCCGTGAGGCGTTGAAGGGCGTAAAAGCAAAAAAGGAAATTGCAAAGCGCGTCGGCATGGATGTTGCAAAGAAGGCAGTGGCGCTGAATGTCAAGAAGGTGGTCTTCGACCGAAACGGATATCTCTACCACGGCATTGTCAAGGCCATGGCCGATGGTGCCCGTGAGGCGGGGCTGGAGTTTTGAAATTCGCAGAGGTTTCCACTGCCGGGTCGTCTAATGGCAGGACAGCGGCCTTTGGAGCCGTCAGTGGAGGTTCGAATCCTCCCCCGGCAGCACGAAACGACATAATTAAAAACTCGGAGTAACTCTCTGTGGCAAGAATCAGGGCTGGTGAGCTTGAACTCAAAGACCGTTTGGTGCACATTAACCGCGTCGCCAAAGTCGTTAAAGGGGGCCGGCGGTTTAGTTTCAGCGCAGTTGTTGTCGTCGGGGACGGCAACGGGCACGTCGGCATCGGTCTGGGCAAGGCGAACGAAGTTCAGGATGCAATTTCCAAGGGGATCGACGACGCAAAGAAGAATATCGTCACCGTGCCGGTCGTGAACGGAACCATTCCACATTCGATTATAGGAAAGTACTGCGCTTCGAGAGTCCTCCTGAAGCCCGCGTCTCCCGGAACCGGCCTCATTGCCGGCGGAGGCGTCAGGGCGGTGCTTGAATCCGCCGGAGTGAAGGACGTTCTCACGAAGTCAATCGGCTCATCGAATCCGCACAATGTCGTCAAGGCCACGATGAGGGCGCTGCTCACGCTCATCGACGCGCGGACCATGGCACAGCGGCGGGGGATGTCGGTCGAGGAGCTCTTTAGAACACCGGCGCCTGTCGCCGGCAAAACCGCACTTTGATGACGCGAAAAATCAAAATAACGCAGGTGGTCAGTCAGATCGATACCCTCGAAGCCCACAAGCGCACGATTCAGGCGCTCGGATTGGGCAGGCCGAACCGGTCGGTGATTAAGACCGACACTCCGCAGATCCGCGGGATGATCAACGCCGTACGCCATCTCGTCAAAGTCGAGGAGGTGAAGTAGTCTCTATGGCACCATCCGCATTAGGCAGTCTCCGCCACGCCGAGGGTTCCCGGAAGCGCACGAAGCGAATCGCGCGCGGACAGGGCTCGGGGCACGGAGGAACGTCCACCCGCGGCCACAAGGGCGAAGGGGCGCGCTCCGGCACGCACGACCGGCCCTGGTTTGAAGGCGGACAGATGCCGCTGATCAGGCGGGTCCCGAAATTCGGGTTCCGAAATCCATTCAAGATCAAATTTCAGATCGTTAATGTCGCAACCCTCGAGAAACTCTCCGAGACAGGAAAGCTCAAGGAGGGAAAGGTGAGCCCGGAAATCCTCTATACAATCGGGAGCGTTGCGAAGAAGAATGCGCCGGTCAAGATCCTGGGCGACGGCGAGATCAAGGTGACCCTCGAGGTGTCCGCTCATTCCTTCAGCAAGAGTGCGATCCAGAAAATTGAGAGCGCCGGCGGCAAGACAATCACCGTCAAGTTCGCCGAAAAATAGCGCATGGCAAAGTTCAGCGACAGTTTTCGAAATATCTTCAAGATTCAGGAGCTTCGCCAGCGAATCCTGTTTACGGCCGGCCTGCTGATCGTGGTCCGCTTCGGCGCCCACGTGACAATTCCGGGCGTCGATGCAAAGGTCCTGGCGGACGTGATGAGGAACCAGACCTCGAACACGCTCTTCGGGTTGTATGATCTGTTCGTCGGCGGGGCGTTCAGCAATGCGGCAGTCTTTGCGCTGGGGATCATGCCGTATATCAGCGCGTCTATTATAATCCAGCTCCTCGGAGCGGTGATCCCCTACTTTCAGAAGCTTTCCAAGGAAGGGGAAGAAGGCCGGAAAAAGATCACGCAGCTGACGCGGTACGGGACAGTGTTGATTTCGCTGTTGCAGGCCTGGGGTGTCAGCGTGCAGCTCTCGAGCATGTCGCCGGCCGGGACCCCGATCGTCCCCCCGGGGGTGCAGGGGTTCGGGTTTCACATTTCAACGATGATCATCCTGTCGGCAGGCACGATTTTCATGATGTGGCTGGGCGAACAGATCACCGAACGGGGAATCGGCAACGGCATCTCGTTGATCATCTTTATCGGCATCATCGCCCGGTTTCCGCACGCGCTGCTTGATGAATACCAGCTTGTGAGCCAGGGGGCGCGGAGCCTGATCGTTGAGCTGATTATCATCGCGATGATGGTCGTCATCGTGGCCGGAATCGTGCTGGTCACGCAGGCGACGCGCCGCATCCCGGTCCAATACGCCAAGCGCGTCGTGGGCCGCAAGATTTACGGCGGGGTGACACAGTATATTCCCATGCGCGTCAATACCGCGGGGGTCATGCCGATCATCTTTGCCCAGGCGATCATGTTCATCCCGAACACGATTCTGACTTTTTTCCCCGAGAGCGAGTTCTTGCAGGGAATAGCCGGTTATTTGAATTATAC
Source organism: Bacteroidota bacterium (assembly GCA_035635475.1). Lineage (GTDB taxonomy): Bacteria > Bacteroidota > Ignavibacteria > UBA10030 > SZUA-254 > VBOC01. Next base: position 39,589 of record DASQAZ010000055.1, read on the forward strand.
TTCGATCACATACTCAGTCGTGTACGGGCTTATGATCATTTTCTTCACGTATTTTTATACGGCTGTCGCCTTTAATCCGAAAGACGTCGCCGAGACGATGCAGAAGCAGGGGGGCTTCATTCCGGGGATCCGGCCCGGGAGGAACACGTCGGATTTTATCGACAATATTCTTACGAAAATTACGTTGCCCGGCTCCATCTTCCTGGCGATCGTCGCCATCCTGCCGGCGTTTATGATCCGGATGGGTGTCACGGCGAATTTTGCAAGTTTTTTCGGCGGCACGAGCCTTTTGATCGTCGTCGGCGTCGGCCTGGATACGTTGCAGCAGATCGAATCGCATTTACTCATGCGGCACTACGACGGATTCATGAAGAGCGGCAAAATCAAGGGCCGGAGAATGTGACGGCGGAAGCGCAGGGCGTTGCGGGGTAGGAGGTCAACTGCGGGTATGACGAAGGCGACCATCAAGACACCGCACGAAATAGCGCTGATGCGGGAATGCTGTTCGATTGTCGCAGAGGTTTTGAGAATCGTCCAGAAGATGATCCAACCCGGGATCACGACCCGGGAACTGGATTCACTGGCGGAGGATTATATTCGATCCAGAAAGGGGGAGCCAGCGTTCAAGGGGTACGGTACTGAACGGAACAATTTGTTTCCGGCAAGCCTTTGCACCTCCGTTGACGACGAAGTCGTGCACGGGATACCGGGCGCGCGGGTGCTTCGCGAAGGGGAGATTATCTCGATCGATGTCGGCGTGAAGTTGAATGATTTTTATGGCGATGGAGCATGGACGTATGAGGTCGGAAAAATATCCGAAGAGAAACGCAGGCTTCTTCGGGCCGCCGAAGAGTCGCTGTACAAAGGCATCGCCCAGGCCCGTGCGGGGAACCGCGTCCACGATATCTCCGCGGCCGTGCAGGGACGGGTCGAACGTGAGGGGTATTCAGTCGTAAGGGACCTGGTCGGCCACGGGGTCGGCCGCAATCTCCATGAAGAGCCGGCAGTCCCCAACTACGGTCAGCCCGGGACGGGCCCGGTGCTGCAAGAAGGCATGACGCTGGCGATCGAGCCGATGGTGAACCTCGGCGATTACCGTGTCCGCGTGGACGACGACGGCTGGACAATCAGGACCGCCGACGGCTATCCGTCCGCACACTTCGAGCACACGGTCCTCGTGACCGGCGGCGAACCGGAAATCCTTACGAAGTAGCCCGGTTCATGGCGAAACAGGGACCAATCACGATGGACGGTGTCATCACCGAAACGTTGCCCAATGCGATGTTTCGGGTCCGGCTTGACAATGGTCATGAAATTCTGGCGGTGATTTCAGGAAAGATGCGGATGCACTACATCAAGATTCTGGTCGGCGATAAGGTGACGGTTGAAATGTCGCCCTACGATCTCAGCAAGGGCCGGATCACGTACCGGTACAAATAAGAGGGAACTCCATGAAGGTGCGATCATCGGTAAAACGATTGTGTGAAAACTGCAAGATCATCCGGCGCAAAGGCGTCGTACGGGTCATTTGTAAGAACCCCAAACACAAGCAGCGTCAGGGATAATCACTCGAAAGGACTGTGAAGCGTGGCACGAATCGCTGGAATAGACCTGCCGAAAACTAAACGAGCCGAGATCGGCTTAACGTACATCTACGGCCTGGGCAGGACCAGTGCCCTCAAGATTCTGGACCGGGCGGGCATTGATCCGGGCAAGCGGGTGGGCGAACTGAATGATGAAGAGGTCGCCAGGATCCGTTCGATCATCACCTCCGACTTCAAGGTAGAGGGCGCTCTGCGCAGCGAGGTCCAGACGAATATCAAGCGGCTCATGGACATCAATTCCTACCGCGGTTTGCGCCATCGCAAAGGGTTGCCCGTCCGGGGCCAGCGGACTCGCACGAATGCCCGCTCCAGGAAAGGAAAGCGGAAGACAGTTGCAGGGAAGAAGAAGGTACTCGCGAAGAAATAATCAATCGATCGGACACGATTATGGCAAAACAGTCAACGGCACCGGGCCAGCAACCCGTTGTCGCAAAGAAAAAAAAGAAAATTCAAGTCGACGTTACCGGCAAGGCGTACATCAAGGCGACCTTCAATAACGTGATGGTCACGATTACCGACGTCTACGGAAACGTGATCAGCTGGTCGTCGGCGGGGAGAAACGGCTTCAAGGGGTCGCGCAAGAATACCCCGTTCGCCGCGCAGGTCACCGCTGAAGCGGCGGCGAAGGAGGCCTTCGACCTCGGTTTGCGGAAAGTCGACGTGTACGTCAAGGGGCCGGGCTCTGGACGGGAGGCCGGTATCCGGACGCTCCAAACGGTGGGCCTGGAAGTCATGAGCATCCGTGATATCACCCCCATTCCACATAACGGATGCAGGGCGCCGAAGCGCCGACGTGTCTAAGAAAGGAGATCATGGGAAGATATATCGAAGCAAGTTGCCGGTTGTGCAGAAGGGAGCGACAAAAGCTCTTTCTGAAGGGGACGAAATGCTTTACCGAAAAATGCCCTGTCGAGCGCCGCGGATATCCCCCGGGACAGCACGGTCAAAACCGGCGCCAGAAGATATCGGAATACGGGGTACAACTGCGCGAGAAGCAGAAGATCCGCCGCATGTACGGCCTGATGGAGGAGCAGTTTCGAAATTATTTTGAAAAGGCGCTCCGGAAAACAGGGCGAACGGGCGAGACGCTCGTGAAGATGCTCGAGTGCAGGCTGGATAACGTCGTGTACCGGCTCGGTTTCGCGCCCTCAAGGAAAGCGGCGCGGCAGCTCGTCGTTCACCGCCATTTGATGGTGAATGATACCGTCGTGAACATCCCGTCGTACCTCCTGAAGGCTGGTGACCTTGTCCAAATTCGAGACAAAAGCAAAAAACTCGAGGTCATCCATTCATCAATGAAGCGGATGAAAGACAGCGCGATGCTCCCGTGGTTGAGTCTTGACAAGGCGGCGATGTCGGGCACATTCCTGAACGTTCCCGAGCGTGCCGACATCCCCTTGAACGCAAACGAGCAGCTCATTGTTGAGCTCTATTCCAAGTGACGCCGTCCCGCGGCAGCGGGACGTTGAATTGAGATCAATATGCATTTCTGGAGAACCTGACATGGTAGGAACAAATTTTCAGATGCCCGAAAAAGTCCAGCTCGACGAGGCATCGTACTCAAATACATTCGGCCGGTTCATCTTGCAGCCGCTGGAAAAGGGATTCGGGGTCACGATCGGAAACGCATTCCGCCGTGTCCTTCTATCGTCCCTTCCGGGGACGGCGTTTACAGCCCTGCGCGTTGAAGGCGTCCTGCATGAATTCTCGACGATCCCCGGGGTGGTCGAGGACGTGGCCGAGATCATCCTAAACCTGAAATCCGTCCGGATGAAGCTTTTGAACAAAAAGCTGAACCGGGTCGTCGTCGAGTTGAAAGGGGCTAAGGACGTGACGGCCGCGGACATCCAGCGCTCGAATCCCGAGATAGAAATACTCAATCCCGGACAGCACATCGCCACGTTGAACAGCGGCGCGGCCTTCGAATTGGAACTCCGGGTCGGACGCGGGAAGGGTTACGTTCCCGCGGAGGAAAACAAGTTGCCGGACCAAACGACGGGTGTGATCACGATCGATTCCATCTTCACGCCGATCAAGAATGTCCGCTACTTCGTTGAGACGACGAGGGTCGGGCAGCAGACCGATTACGAAAAACTGATTCTCGAAGTCGAGACCGACGGCTCCATCGCGCCCGATGACGCACTGGCGCAGGCGGCGAACATACTGAAAGACCATATCCAGCTTTTCTTAAGCTTCGATATTGAGACGGAGGCCGCCGAAGAGATGCTGGAGAAGGACTCGGAGTTTGCGCGGATCCGGAAGATTCTGCAGATGAACGTCGACGAACTTGAATTGTCCGTCAGGTCTCACAATTGCCTGAGGGCGGCCAATATTAAAACTATTGCAGATCTTGTCCGCCGGGGGGAACCGGAGCTGCTGAAATTCCGAAATTTCGGCCGAAAGTCCCTCGCGGAACTCTCGGAGATCATCGAACAATTCGGGCTCAGCTTTGGGATGGATGTCGAGAAATATCTGCACGATTCCAATAATTAAGGCACGAGGACGATGCGACACCGCAAATCGGGAAGAAAACTCGGAGTTACCGCAAGCCACCGCAAGGCGATGCTCAATGCGCTTTGCAGCGCGTTGATCCGGCACAAGAAGATTCAGACCACGACGGCGAAGGCCAAGGAGGCGCGGATGGTTGTTGAGAAGCTCCTCACGCGGGCGAAGAATGCGGTTGCGGCGGAGACCAAGGGAAAGGATATCCATGCCCGCCGGCAGGTTGCCCGGATGATCCATGACCGGGACGACGTCCGGGAGCTTTTCACCGAGATCGCGCCGAAAATTGCCTCTCGGCCCGGTGGATACACCCGCGTGGTGAAGCTCGGCCGGAGGTTCGGTGACGGCGCAGAAATCGCCGTGCTGGAACTCGTCGATTACAATACCGGAGAAGCGCCCGCGAAAAAAGCCAAGGCGAAGAAAGAATCCAAAAAGAAGAAGGGGGAAGAGGCCGCTAAAAGCGCCAAGCCCGGGTAAGCCCCTAGGACGGAGATATACACTGAAACGAGGGTTCCGGATCACGCGGAGCCCTTTTCTGTTTCTAGGACGGGTTATCGGTTTATTGATTCTCCACGGTGAAATCCGTATTTTAATTACAAAATTGGGGTACGATGTATCCATTCAGAGAGATTGAACCCAAGTGGCAGAGAATCTGGGATGAGCGGGGGACCTTTACGGTTCGTGAAAGCGCCTCGAAACAGAAGCTCTACATCCTCGATATGTTTCCCTACCCTTCCGGGGCGGGACTGCACGTCGGGCACCCCGAAGGATATACTGCGACAGACATCTACTCCCGCTACAAGAGAATGAAGGGGTTCAATGTCCTGCATCCGATGGGGTGGGATGCGTTCGGCCTTCCCGCGGAGCGGTATGCGATGCAGACAGGTATCCACCCCAGCATCACGACCAAGCAGAATATCGCGACGTTTAAGCGCCAGATCAAAATGCTGGGCCTCTCCTACGACTGGACGCGCGAGATCAATACGACGGACCCCGCCTACTACAAGTGGACGCAGTGGATTTTTCTCAAGATCTTCAACGCGTGGTATGATCGAAAACTCGACCGGGCGAGGCCGATCTCGGAGCTGCCGGTCCCTCCGGGGCTCACCGAATCCGCCCGTGAGGAGTACATTGATAGTCATCGATTTGCCTACAGGGCCGAAATGCCCGTCAACTGGTCGCAAGAACTCGGTACAGTCCTGGCGAACGAAGAGGTGGAAGAATGGGTCGAGAAGGGCTATACCGTCGAACGGCGCCTGATGCGCCAGTGGATGCTCCGGATCACTGCTTATGCCGAACGGCTGGAGCATGACCTGAAGGATCTGGACTGGCCCCCCGGGATCATAGAGATGCAGCGGAACTGGATCGGCCGATCCGAGGGAGTAGAGATCGATTTCAAAATAAAGGGGCTGGACACGCCTATCAGGGTGTTTACGACGAGACCCGATACGGTATTCGGAGCATCCTACCTGGTTCTTGCTCCGGAGCATCCTATGGTCGATAAAGTCACAACACGGGAGCAGCAGTCCCTCGTCGAACAATACCGCAAAGTCACAGGTCAAAAGAGCGACCTGGAGCGCACCGCGCTCGAGAAGGAAAAGACAGGCGTCGTTACGGGCGGGTACGCCATCAATCCTGCCACGAACAAACCTATTCCCATCTGGATTGCCGACTATGTCCTGTCGACGTACGGGACGGGGGCGATCATGGCCGTGCCGGGCCATGACGAACGAGACTTCGAATTTGCCCGGAAATATGAACTTCCGATTCTCGAAGTGGTTGCCGGCGGAGACAATTCCAAGGCTGCCTCCACCGGCGACGGCATCGCTGTGAATTCCGCCAATGCCTCCATCTCCCTGAACGGCCACCCCACATCCGAGGCAAAAAAACTGATCGTGGAATGGCTCGAACGAAATGGGCTCGGCAAGCGGGCGGTGAATTATAAGCTGCGCGATTGGCTTTTCTCGCGTCAACGGTACTGGGGAGAGCCGTTTCCGCTCATCTATCTCGAGGACGGGAGAGTCACGGACCTGCCGGAATCGGAGCTGCCTGTTCTGCTCCCCGGATTACCTTCCTTTCAACCAGGGAAGGGCGGGGAATCGCCGCTCGCCTCGGTCGAATCCTGGGTCAAGACGACCGACCCGAGAACCGGAAAGCCCGCGCGGCGTGAAACGCATACAATGCCCCAGTGGGCCGGTTCGTGCTGGTACTACCTGCGGTATCTCGACCCTAAGAACGAGCAAAAGTTTGTTTCGCCGGAGAAGGACCGCTACTGGATGCCGGTCGATCTTTACGTCGGGGGAGCGGAACACGCCGTTCTGCACCTGCTCTACGCTCGGTTCTGGCACAAGGTTCTCTTCGATCTGGGGTACCTCTCCACCTCCGAGCCTTTCAGAAAACTTGTGAATCAGGGGACCATTCTCGGGGAAGACGGGCATAAGATGTCGAAGTCGCTCAATAATGTTGTCAACCCCGACGAGGTCGTCGCCAGCTATGGCGCTGATTCGCTCCGGCTGTTCGAGATGTTCATGGGTCCCCTCGTCGATTCGAAACCCTGGTCGACTCGCGGCGTCGAGGGAGTCCATCGCTTCCTCAACCGGGTGTGGCGAATGACCGTCGATGAGGCCGGCGGACTGCACCCTTCGATCCGCGAGGCAGCACTAACCGCCGGGCAGGAAAAGCTGCTCCATCAGACGATCAAGAAGGTAACCGGGGACATCGAGGGGCTCAATTTCAACACCGCCATCTCGCAGCTGATGATCTTCGTGAATGAGTTCCTCAACGCGGAAGTCAAGCCGCGAAAGGCAATGGAGAGCTTTGTGCTGCTGGTGGCCCCCTTCGCGCCGCATATCGCGGAAGAACTCTGGGAAAAACTCGGTCACACCGAAACACTTGCCTACGCGGACTGGCCGGTCCACGATGCATCCAAGATCGCCGAGGACATGGTGGAGATGGTCATCCAGGTGAACGGCAAGGTGCGATCGAAAATTCCCGTGCCGGTCGACACCGACGAGGAGGTTTTGAAAAAAATCGTATTGGAAGACGCAAATGTGAAGCGCCATCTCGACGGGAAGAAAATTGTCAGGATTGTCATTGTGAAGAACAAGCTGGTCAGCCTGGTGGTGCAGTAACAGGATGGACAGATTATCGGTCGTCGTTATTACGCTGGACGAGGAGAAAAACATCGAGCGGTGCCTCCAAAGCATCCGGTGGGCGGATGAAATCATCGTTGTCGACTCCTTCAGCCGTGATCGTACCGTCGAGCTGGCGAGGAAGTACACCGATTCGATTATCGAGCACGAGTACGACGGAGACATCCCTCAGCGGGAGCGGGGCTTTGCGACGGCCACGGGAGAGTGGCTCTTGTACGTCGATGCCGACGAGGAGGTGTCGGACGACCTCCAGAAAGAAATTCTCGGGATTCTGTCGTCCCGCGACACAAGGGACGGGTATGAGATCCCGCGCAAGGTGTTCATGTTCGGATCGTGGGTGAAGCACGGCGGCTGGTACCCCGATTACACCTTTCGCCTCTTCAGGCGCGACCGGTATCGCGCAGTGCCGGCCGAGGTGCACGGAGGATTTACCGTGGACGGAGTGCCGGGGCGGCTCTCGGGGCTCTTGAACCATTACACATACGATTCGATCGCCCATTATCTCTCGAAAATGAACGACTATACATCCCTTCAAATCTCCGGCAAGATTGGCGGCGGGCGGCGGCGTTCTGTCGGCGCTCAACGATTAATCCTGAGCCCTTTGTCCCATTTCTTGAGAAAGTATATTTCTAATAAAGGGTACCGGGACGGCTTCCGCGGCTTCCTGCTTGCCGCGCTCGGTTCGATTTACACATTGGCGCTGTACGCGAAGCTCTGGGAATACGATTTTCGTGAGCACGAGGGGAGGGGCGTGAGACCCCCGATCACAAACCTCGAACTCCGGCGGCTCAAGCGTCTGTGAGCTACCCGGAGCATCTGTGAAGAAATCGCTTTCATTAATAGTTGCGGTTTACGGCGCCGTTCGCTACCTGGAATTTGTGTTTGCGGCGCTCCGGCGGCAATCCCTGCAGGATTTTGAAGTCATAATCGCCGATGACGGCTCGGGTGCGGAGATGAAGGAGATGATCGAGCGAACGCGCGCCCTCGCGCCATTTCAGATCAGACATCTCTGGCAGGAAGACGAGGGATTTCGAAAAAACGTCATGCTCAACAGGGCGATCGAAGCGGCGCAGACTGATTACCTCGTTTTCATCGACGGGGATTGCGTCCCGCACCGGGAGTTTCTTCACGACCACTGGACGAACAGGGGAGACTCGGCCGTCCTCTGCGGACGGCGGGTGAACTTCAGCCGGCAGATCACCGACCGGCTGACGGTTGATGACATCGCCTCCGGCGGAATCGAGAAGCTCAGCCCGCGCCTTTTGATCGACGGGCTGCTCGCCCGGAGCAGCAATCTCGAAGATGCCGTGCGAATCGAGAACTCCTTCCTTCGCCGCCTGCTTCACCGGGACAAAGCCCGGATCCTTGGATGCAATTTCTCGATCGAACGGAGACTCCTCGAACGGGTGAACGGATTCGATGAGGAATACCGCGCGCCGGGATTGGGCGAGGACTCGGATATCGCATTCCGGCTGAGTCTCGTCGGCGCCAGGTTCCGCACGCTCCGCTATCTGGCCGTCCTCTACCACCTTTATCATCCTCCGACCAGCGTGGGACCGGAAAACGTTCGCCTCTATGAACGGGCAGTGCGGTCGAATAATCCGGTCTGCGCCAACGGACTTCGGAAGCTCGAACAGATGTCTCCCCGGTGACAAGGTGACAAACTTTCGGACATACTTACGAATTGTGCGCTTCGCGAGACCCTACTGGAAACATATTGCGGTCTCGATCGTTTGCACCATCTTCTATTCTCTCACGAGCGGCGCGTCTATTTCACTGTTCATGCCCCTTCTCGATATCCTGTTCCATCCGCCGGGGAACGGACAGACCCCGATGGCCCCGACGCCGGCACTGCCAGCCTTTCTAACCGGATTGTTCGGCGGTCTCGAAGCTGCGTTTCTGAAGTTCGTTTTCAGCGGCTCGCAAATGGATATCCTGTATAGAATCTGCGTGATGATCGTGATCGCCTTTCTCCTGAAGAACTTCTTCGGGTATATGCAGTCGTACCTGATGAACTACGCCGAGGAAGGGGTCATCAAGGACCTGAGAAATGCGCTCTATCGCCATTTGCATGATCTTCCCCTCGCCTATTTCACCAATGAACGGACCGGAGAACTCATCTCGCGAATGATCAATGATGTTTCGATTCTGAACGGAGGCATCAGCGCGCTTTTTGTGACGATGGTCCGTGAGCCGCTGCTCATCATCGTCTTCCTGAGCATGGCGCTCGCCATCAGCTGGAAGCTAACGCTCATCTCGTTGCTCGTCTTCCCCTTCTCTCTTTCGATCATCAGCTGGATCGCGATCCGGCTCCATCGTGAGCGCAGCGTTTCGCAGGAGCGCCTGGCTGACATCACGTCTGTTCTGCAAGAGACGATCTCGGGGGTCAAAGTCGTAAAGGCCTTCGGGATGGAGGAATTCGAGAGTGCAAAGTTCAGCCGCACAACGCGGCAATATTTTTCCTCCCTGATCCGGATTACCCGGATCAGGGATCTCGCATCGCCCACCACCGAGATTCTGAGCGTCGCGGCGGGGGCCGTTATCATTTGGTACGGCGGCCGGCAAATCCTGATCGAACACACGTTGAACGCAAGCGGGTTTCTTACATTTTTATTTATAATTTTTCAAATCATGCCGCCCGTCAAGGAATTAACGAACGTGAACAATCGCATCCAGGAAGCGAGCGCGGCCGCCAAGCGGATCTTCGAGATTCTCGATAAGAAACCGTCGATTAAAAGCGCCGATGGCGCACGAAAGCTCGATGAATTCTCACAGGGGATCGAATTCCGGGATGTCTCGTTTTCATACGACGGCGAAGACCGGGTCCTTTCCGGCATCAATCTCACGATTCAAAAAGGAGAGGTGGTTGCGATCGTCGGCCCGAGCGGCACAGGGAAGACGACGCTTGTTGACCTTGTCCCGCGTTTTTACGATCCCACCGGCGGCGCGCTCATGATCGACGGCATGGATCTGCGGAAGATCGACCTGAAATCTCTGCGCCAAAAAATAGGGATCGTGACGCAGGAAACGATTTTATTCAACGACTCGGTGCGGAACAACATCGCGTACGGCCTGGAAGACTGCCCGATGGAAGAGATCGTCAAGGCAGCAAAGGCGGCGAATTCTCACGACTTCATCATGGCGATGCCCCAGGGTTACGAAAGCATGATCGGCGAACGGGGGGTGAAGCTCTCGGGAGGCGAGCGCCAGCGGTTATCCCTTGCGCGGGCCATTCTGAAAAACCCGCCCATATTGATCCTGGACGAAGCAACCTCCGCGCTTGATACGGAAGCGGAAATCCTGGTTCAGGAGGCGATCGATCATCTGATGTCAGGCAGAACCTCCGTTGTCATCGCGCACCGGCTCTCCACCATCCAACACGCCCACCGCATTGTCGTGCTCGACAGGGGCCGCATCGTCGAGATGGGCAGGCACAGCGAATTGATCGCAAACGCTGCCGGTTTGTACAGAAAATTGTACGACTTACAGTTCCGGGTTTGATGAAGCTCGCCTCACTTCGCGGCGGCCGGGGCCGCGGCGTCATCCTGCGAGCGATCTATTGTTTGACGTTGCTGGCGGTTGTGTCGGTTACATTCTCCGTTTTTCTCTCTTCTGTGGCGATGGGGACCGCCATCGCGCTGTGGCTGGGCCTTCTGATCGCAGGGGGCAAAGAGGCATTTCCCGCTACACCCCTTGATCGGTACTTCCTGTTTTACCTTTCAGCGGAGGCGCTGGCAACGATATTCTCCGTCGAACCGGCGGCCTCTCTGGTGAACATGAAACGGTTCTTTCTCATTTCATTCATCTATCTGTGCTTGCTCGCAATGACCGGCCGCCGGCGTCTGCGAAGCGCGGTCGTCGCCCTCGTCTTCGTTGCGGCGGGCTTATCATGCGTCGAAATCTTCACTCTGACCTCCGTTGGAGGACATTACGCGCGGCTCTCCCTGTTCCAGCACTCCCTCACGGAAGGCGGCATCAAGCTGATGGTGCTTCTGCTCATCCTCCCGTTCATGATTCGTTCCGACGCGCCGCGGGCCTGGAGGCTGGGTGCGGCGGTTGCGGGGATTCCTTTATTCGTCGGCCTCATTCTGACCCAAAGCAGAAGTTCGTGGCTCGGCCTCGTCGGCGGCATGGTTACGATCGGGATCGTTCAAAACAGAAAAATAATTATTCTGCTGGTCCTGCTGATCGTGTTGTTCGTCCTCTTTGCCCCGGCGGATTTCCAGTCGAGAGCCCTGAGCATCCTCGATCCAGCCATGCACTCCAACCTGAGCCGGATTCACATGATTACGACGGGATGGAAAATGTTTCTGGACCGCCCGGTCTTTGGCGTCGGTGATATCGATTTGAAGCGAATCTATGTGACGTATATAACGCCGATCGAGGAGGGCGAGGGTGGACACCTTCACAACAATCTGATGATGCTTCTCGTAACGCTGGGGATCGTGGGCGCAGTGGCGACCGCCGCACTTTTCGTTCAGATTTTTCTTGTCGAGCTCCGCTCTGTGCGCGAAACGCGGCACGACTGGATGCTGGGAAGCCTGACGATCGGGAGCCTGGCGGCCTACGTCGGGTTTCATATTAACGGCCTGTTCGAATGGAATTTCGGGGACCATGAGATCGCCGTCCTGCTCTGGTTTACCGTCGGTGCGGCGCTTGTCGCTCGAAAGATCGCGGCGGAGCCCGGGGAGTTGGCCTCCTGAACGCGATGCGCGTCCCGCTGTCGGTTATTATCATCACGCTCAACGAGGAGGAGCGGATCGTCGACTGCCTGAAAAGCGTGGAATGGGCTGACGACATCGTTGTGGTCGATGCGGGAAGCACTGATCGCACAGTGGAACTTGCGAAGCAGTATACGCAGAAGGTGCTCACCGGCAGGTGGATGGGGTTCCCGCAGGCAAAGACGTTTGCCCTTCAGCATGCGGCGAACGAGTGGGTCCTCTGGCTTGATGCAGATGAACGTGTTTCGTCCGATCTGGCCGGAGAGATCCGGGAAATTCTTCAACGCAGGTCCTCACCGTACGCCGGCTTCGAAGTCGCAAGGCGGGCGTATTTCATCGCAAAATGGATCAAGCATTGTGGATGGTACCCCGGTTACGTCGTGCGGCTCTTCCGTAAAGATGCGGGCGCCTTCACCGGGAGCCGCGTCCATGAGAAGCTGGAGATTCGCGGGGCCGTGGGTCGATTGCAGCACGATCTGCTCCATTTTACCGACGAGAATCTCTACCACTACTTCGGGAAGTTCAACACCTACACATCCCTGGCCGCGGAGGACGCCCGGGATGCGGCAAAGGCATTCTCCTACTACGATCTTCTCGTACGGCCTCCCTATCTGTTTTTCAAGATGTATATTCTTCGTAGAGGATTCCTCGACGGGATGCATGGCTTCACGCTCTCGCTGCTCTCCGCCGCCTATGTCTTCGTGAAGTATGCGAAGGTTTGGGAGCTCTCCTCGGCGGGCGGTACGAGCGCCGGGCGCGACCGATGACGCCGATCTGGTCGCTGGGCAAGGACTCGGCCGGGCGAGGGCTTATGCGCCTCCTGGAAGCAACACTGGGGCGTGAACCACTCTCACCGGATTCGTTCGATCGGTCCACGATCAAATCGATTCTCGTCATCCGCCAGCACGATCAGCTGGGCGATTTTCTTCTTGCCACGCCTGCGCTGCGCGCAATGCGTGAACACTTTCCTGCGGCCAGGATCGCCCTCGTGGTCCGGGAATACTTTCAAGACGTCGCACGGATGCTGCCGTACGTCGATGAAGTCATAGTTTTCCGGGAACGTGCCTCCCGCTGGACGTGGGCGAACGGAAGCGCCTTCTATCGACATGTCCGCCGCGGATGGGATCTCACGGTCGTCTTGAACACGGTTAGCCATTCCTTGACAAGCGACGTGGTTGCGTCCATGTCCCGAGCACGGTATGTGCTCGGATCGGGAGCAAGGGTATTCGCAGGGTCCAGGCGGAATTTTTTTTACAACCTCATCGCGCCGGGCCCGGGCGGGGAGCGGCACCAGACTCTGCAGAACCTGGACATTCTTGAGTATATCGGGGTCGGCACGCGGGACTACTCCCCGCGGATCGAAGTGCCTGATTCCGGCGAGCGCGAAGCGCGTCGCGAACTCGAGGCCCTGGGGATCGTTCCTGGCCGGCGCGTCATTGGTTTTCACCTCGGCGCCGGGAAGGAACCCAACCGTTGGCCGGTAGCCCTGTTCGCAGAGCTGGCAATCCGGTTGAGCGGGTCCGGTGGCGCCCAACTTATTCTTTTTTGGGGGCCGAAGGAAGAAGATCTGCACCGCCGATTTGTTGAGCGAGCGGGGGTCCGGAGCGTTGAGGTTGGACATCGGGAGTTAGGGAAGCTTGCCCCGTTATTCAAACGGTGCGACGCGCTTATCTGCAACGACACCGGCATCCTGCATCTTGCCGCGGCAGCGGGGGTACGGCTCGTCGCGATTTTTGGTCCGACGGATCCGGAAGAGTGGAAACCCCTGGGCGTCAGGATCGTTTGTGTCCGGCACCCGTCGCACCGGACGGAAGACGTGACGGTCGAGGTCGTCGCCGGGGCCCTGGAGGAGGTGCTCCGTTTTGAATAGACCCGGACTTTCTTTACCTTTTGAAGATATTTGTCCCCGCGAACAATGTCCAATGTAGAAAAAGACACGCTGCTGCTGACGCAACTCGTCCTCATGTTTCAGACAGCCGCCCTCCAAAACATGGGAAAACTGAAGAACCCCTTTACCGACCGGATCGAGAGAGATCTTTCGCAGGCGCAGATTTCGATTGATATGCTCGAGATGCTGCATTCGAAGATGAAGGGGAACCTGAGCTCCGACGAGGAAAGGATATATGGAGAAGTCCTTCGAGACCTCCGCCTGAACTATGTCGACGAGGCGACGAAAGCCCCTCCCGCGCCCCCGGAATCCGCTCCACCCGCCACCCCGCCGGAATCGCCCGAACGAAAATGAGAGTCGGGATTCTGGGCAATACCAACAAGCCCGTCATCGGGGTGGTCACCCGTGAACTCCTGGGTTACCTGCGGCGGAACAGTGTCGCCTTTGTGGTCGAGGACGAGCTCGCCAAACTGTACGAAGAGGATGCGCACGCGGTCCCTCTCCAGAAAACGGAGAAGTGCTCTCGCGACGAACTGCCCGTTCGGTGCGACTTCCTGATTTCCCTTGGAGGCGACGGCACGATGCTCTCCGCCGCGCACACTGTCGGCTCCCGCGGCGTGCCTATTTTAGGCGTTAATTTAGGCAAGCTCGGTTTTCTCGCCGAAGTGCCGGTCGAAGATCTCTTTCCCTGCCTCGACGAGATCCGCGCGGGCAAGTACGTTCTTGAGGAGCGCATGGCCCTTGAGGCGAGAAACACTCGCGACGATTCGTGCTACAGCTCGCTCAATGAGGTGGTAGTGGACAGAGGAATTTCGCCGAGAGTCATTCAATTGGAAACGCATGTGAACGATCAGTATCTGGTGACCTACGCCGCCGACGGAATCATCGTGGCCACACCGACCGGCTCGACCGGCTACTCTCTCGCCAGCGGTGGGCCGATCGTCGTTCCCGGGAGCGGGGTTATCACCGTAACACCGATTTCTCCACACACACTGAGTGCCCGTCCTGTGCTTGTCCCGGACGCGAGCGTTATCCGCATCTCTGTGAAATCGGCATTGAAGCCCGTGCACCTCACCGCCGACGGGCAACTCGAGGGATTCTACGACACGCCGGCCGAATTCACAGTCCGGCGAGCGGAATACACCGTCAAACTCGTGAAACGATTGAATCGAAATTACTTCGATCTGCTTCGTACAAAGCTTCTGTGGGGCAGAGACCTCAGAATCGAATCGTCGGACACCTGATCAATACCCGGCACGCGCACTCGCCTTCGGAGCGGCCGGACAAACGACTTTAATGCGCCCTACCGGATGGGAAAAAATCTCACGCGATATGTCTGCCAAACCTGCGCCTACGAATCACCCAGGTGGGTCGGAAAGTGCCCCAATTGCGGAACCTGGAACTCGCTCGTTGAAGAGCTCGCCACGAAAGCCGCGACGCGCCGCAGAACCGGAGGCCACGCAATTGCGGCAGTCCCGCTCGGAGATGTCGACATTGCAAGGGATCATCGAATCGTTTCCAGGCTGGCGGAGTTTGACAGGGTGCTGGGGGGCGGCATCGTCGCGGGCTCGGTCATTCTCCTCGGCGGTGACCCCGGAATAGGCAAGTCGACGCTCATGATGCAGCTTGCCGCGGCGCTCGACGGCCTCTGCGTGCTCTATGTCTCCGGGGAAGAATCCTCGAGGCAAATCAAGCTGCGCGCGGAGCGGCTCGGAGTGCGGTCGACCGGCACGTTCCTCGTGCTCGCGGAGACGAACATCGACCTGCTGTCTGAATTTATCGATCGCAGTCCGCCGGGCGTTATTATCGTCGATTCCATCCAGACCATGGTTCGCCCGGAGCTCGAGGCTCCTGCGGGCAGCGTCTCCCAGGTTCGTGAAACAGCCTCTTTCTTCACGAAAATTGCGAAAGAGAAATCAATCCCGGTGTTCCTGATCGGGCATGTGACAAAGGAGGGAGCGATCGCCGGCCCAAAGGCGATCGAGCACATGGTGGATGCCGTCCTCCAGTTCGAGGGAGAACAGAATCATGCCTACCGCATTCTGCGCGCGATGAAGAACCGTTTCGGCTCTACAAACGAAATCGGCGTATTTGAGATGCGGGAACACGGTTTACGGGAAGTCGCGAATCCCTCGGAGGTTTTCCTCTCCCAGAGGTCGGCAGGCGTCTCCGGATCCATGGTTGCGGCAAGCATCGAGGGAACGCGGCCAATTCTCATTGAAGTCCAGGCCCTCGTCACGGCCACGAGCTACGGAGTTCCCCAGCGCAACACGACCGGATTCGATTCGCGACGGCTCGGTTTATTGATCGCAGTTCTGGAAAAACGGCTCGGGATGAGCTTTGGGCAGCAGGATGTGTTCGTGAATATCGCAGGGGGACTCCGGATCGATGAACCTGCGGTTGATCTTGCCATTGCCCTCTCCATCATCTCCAGTCTCCGCGACCTACCGCTGGGTTCGGATACAGTCGCGATCGGCGAAATCGGCCTTGGCGGCGAGGTGCGGGCGGTCAGCCAGGTCGAGAAACGGATTCAGGAGGCGGCCAAACTCGGGTTTCGGCGGATCATTCTCCCCTCACAGAATCTCAAGGGTCTCCAGCAACCCGAGTCTGCCTTGCTCACCGGGGTCGGGAGCATTGAGGACGCCATCGGGAGCCTCTTCTCGTAAACCGTCCCGAAATGCTTACCGTTGTCCTGGCAACACGCAATCCCGGAAAAGTGGAGGAAATTCGGTCAATCCTGGCCGACCTGCCGGTGGAGATCCGTACTCTTTCCGAGATGCCGGATAGCCCCGAAGTTGTCGAAGATGGAGCGACTCTCGAAGAAAACGCGCTGAAGAAAGCCCGGGAGGTCTACGACAGGTTTCAGCTCCTAACCCTCGCAGATGACTCAGGACTTGAGGTTTACATGCTCGATATGAAGCCGGGAGTAAGGTCGGCCCGATTCGCCGGTGAGAAAGCGACTTATGCCGACAATAACCGGAAACTGCTTGAGGCTCTCTCCCACGTTCCCGCTGCCGAGCGCGGCGCGCGCTTCCGGTGCGTTGCCGCCCTTGCCGGAAAGCGGATAATGAAGACGATGGAGGGGGTCTGCACCGGACGGATCGCCGAAAAGGCTTCCGGAACGGGAGGATTCGGATATGACCCAATCTTCATTCCAGAGGGATTTGAGAGGACTTTCGCCGAATTGCCTTCCGATATCAAGAACCGGATCAGCCATCGGGCTCGAGCATTCAACCTGGTAAAGGAATTTCTGCGAGAATACGCAAAGAATCTTTCCCACTGACTTGCTTCGCAGTAATTTTGATGTCCTAGAATTTCTTGATATTGGTAAGCGCATTCATTATCTTATTCGAGAAATATAACGATGCCACTGACTCGATGGTTGAAAGGTCTCAGACACAGATGGCTCGAACCTTCATGGATTTTTTCGACGCAAGGAATGATCTGGCGATTGTTGCCCGCACCGGGCAAACGATTCGTCGGAGAAGAAAGGGACATCAGCCAAAAATCGGTCTCTTTATTCTGCATCGAACAGGAAACAGGAGCGATTCAATGGCGCAATCTGCGGCTGCACGAGCCGTGGTGGATCGGAATAGAGGCTGTTCACAAGGATCTGGTCTTGCTTCATGAATACGCGATGCCTGATTTACCCGATCACAAGAAAATTCATGCCCTCGAGCTCTCCTCCGGTAAGGTGCTCTGGAAGAATGAGGAGCTTCGGTATTTGTTCGCATACCAGGACAGCATCTATGCGGTTGAAATCGGGCATGAAGACAATCGTTATTATGAGGTCGACTTGATGACCGGAGAGAAAAGCCGGGAAGTGGATGCGTCATCTATTGCGACGATGCGGGAAATCGCATATTCCCAGAATACGGCGTCAGTCGAGTTTCCCGCTCCTTTCCAGGGAGGTGGCGACGATGATCTCAGCCGGATGATCGCGCACCTTACGAAGGGGGAGAGCCGGATCGAGTCGATTGAATACCTCCGGAAAGGCGAATTTCTCGCGCTTTGTTACCACACGGTGATCAGTCCGGATCCTGCTCAGCGAATAATGGATCAGCATTTTATGATATCCGACGGCCGCCGGATGGTCTATCATGAATTATTGAATGACCGTGTACAGAACGTAGTTCCGGATGCCTTCTTCGGCATCGGCGACTTTGTGTATTCCATCAAGGGCAAACGGGTCTTACAGGCGTTCAATTTCAGTAAGGGGGTAAGTACCGATGGCCAGGATAAGAATTAAGCACGTCGACGCGTTCACCACGACTCCCCACACCGGTAATCCGGCAGGTGTTGTCCCGGACGGGGGAAGCTTGAGCGACCGGGAGATGCAGGGGATTGCAAGGGAGATGAATCTTTCCGAAACGGCATTCATCCTTCCGCCGACAAGCCCGGAAGCCGATCTCAGGATCCGGTGGTTTACCCCCACGACCGAAGTCCCTCTGTGCGGACATGCCACGATCGCCGGTTTCCATTCTCTCGCGGAGGAGGGGGGGATGAACATGACGAAAGGAGGGAGGTACCAGTTTCGGCTTGAGACTGCGTCGGGGATCCTCCCGGTGGACGTCACAAAGAACAACGGGCTGATTTCCATTATGTTCGGATTGAAAATACCGGTCTTTGACCGCGCGATTCATTATAAAATCGATCTCGTCCGGGTCCTCAACCTGACGCTCAGCGAATTCGAGACTCATATTCCGATCCTTCGGAGCGATTACCTTTTTGTTCCCGTCAAACGGCTTCATACGCTCTTCTCGATCAGACCCAACTTTCTGACGATGGCAAACTTCCTGGACTCGCGAAACCTGCGCGGGCTCTGTGTGTTCACAACCGAGACGGTCGACCGTGATTCAATCGTTCACTCACGCTTCTTTGCACCCAACCAGGGGATCAATGAAGATCCGGTGACGGGATCTTCGCATGCAGGCCTCGCG
The DNA here is from genome assembly GCA_035635475.1 of Bacteroidota bacterium. GTDB lineage: Bacteria > Bacteroidota > Ignavibacteria > UBA10030 > SZUA-254 > VBOC01. The sequence goes on from DASQAZ010000055.1 coordinate 58,396, forward strand.
GTGCAACTGTTTGAGAGCGGATTCCTCGATATCAAGAACGGCCGGTGCGTGTTCCAGGCAGAGCAAGGCGACGCGATCGGCAGACGCGGGAGAATCACCGTCGAGCTGGAAGTTGTGGATGACAAGCCCGTCGGGGTGAAAATCGGGGGCAATGCGGTGACGGTCCTCGAAGGCGAGATGTTGCTGCACGACTGATCCCGCCCGATAGACCTCCGAAGCCTGCATGACAATTCGTACCGGGTTCTTCCTCGTACTCCTTCTTCTTTCATTCTCATTCTTTTTCTTCAATACCCGCCGGCTGATCCGTTACCTTACGATCGGCAAGCCCGAGACTCGGACCGACCGGCCGCTCGAGAGGTTGAAACAGGTGCTCACCGTGGCCTTCGGGCAGTCGAAATTATTCCGTGAGCCTCTCGCCGGACTGATGCATTTCTTTATCTTCTGGGGGTTCGTGGTTCTGGTGCTCGCGATCGTCGAAACGATCGGCGAAGGCCTCCGGTCCGGTTTCACACTGTCCTTTCTCGGGCCTCTGTATGGGCCGCTGGTCTTCCTGGAAGATCTTCTGGGAGCGCTGGTCATTCTCTCGGCCGTGGTCGCGCTCCTGCGCCGCTATGTGACGAAACCGCCCCGTCTCGATGTGAGCGGCCATTCCCGCATCGATGCAACGATCATACTTTTGCTAATCCTCCTGATTATGTGTGCGATGTTCGGGCAGAATGCCGCCAATATCGGGAGGGGGGTCCAGGCCGCCGCCGAGAGGCGCTTTGTTTCGCACTCCCTGGCATCGCTTTTTTTTGCCGGGATTTCCCCGGAAACCCTGAACGTCTGGTTTTCCTTCTTCTGGTGGATGCACATCTCTCTCGTGCTCGGCTTTCTTAATTATCTTCCATACTCAAAGCATCTTCATATCCTATCTTCGATCCCCAACGTCTATCTCGCAAAGCTGGAGCCGAGGGGGGTACTTAAACCGCTTAATCTCCAGGATGAGAAAGCAACAAAGTTCGGCGCCGCGGACGTAGAGGACCTGACCTGGAAGCAGCTTTTGGACGGCTACACGTGCACCGAATGCGGGCGCTGCACAGCCGCGTGCCCCGCCGCGCTGACGGGCAAGCCGCTTTCGCCGAAGAAGATTGTCGTTGATATCAGGCGAAGGCTGATGGAGAAGGCCCCGCTTTTGACCGATCGAGGGATCCAGGGCGAAACGGTAACTCCCGGAGCGGAGCCTCCCGGCCAGGCGGCTTCGGCCGGGCAGCTCGTCGGCGATTACATTACCGAAGACGAGCTCTGGGCCTGCACGACCTGCATGGCGTGCGTGCAGGAGTGCCCTGTCCAAATTGAACACGTCGATGCAATCGTCGATATGCGCCGGTACCTGGTTCTAACCGAATCCAAATTCCCCAAGGAGATGCAGGCAACATTTCAGAACCTCGAGAGAAATTTTACGCCGTGGGGGTTCAGTCATTCCACTCGCGCCGATTGGGCCCGGGGTCTTGACATCCCGATGCTCTCGGAAAAGCCGGACGCGGAAGTCCTGTTCTGGGTGGGATGTGCGGGTGCCTATGACGTGCGGTACAAGAAGGTGACGCAGGCATTTGCGAAACTAATGAAGATCGCCGGCGTCAATTTCGCGGTGCTGGGGCGCGAAGAAAAATGCAACGGTGATCCCGCGCGGCGGGCGGGGAATGAATACCTCGCGCAAATGCTCATGAACGAAAATGCGGAAACACTGAACCGACATCACGTCAAAACGATCGTCACGACCTGCCCCCATTGTTTCAACATTTTTAAGAATGAATACCCCCAATTCGGCGGAAACTACACGGTCACGCATCATACTGAATTTATATCGAATCTGATCGAATCCGGAAGGATCAAGCTCACGAAGGAAAAGAAGGCGAAAATAACATACCACGATTCATGCTACCTCGGCAGGTACAACCACGTGTATGATCAGCCCAGAGATGCGATCCGCGCGATTCCGGGAGTTGAAATAGAAGAAATGAAGCGCTCACGGGACAAGGGGTTTTGCTGCGGCGCCGGCGGGGCGAGAATGTTTATGGAAGAGCCGATCGGAAAGAGAGTGAACATCGAGCGGACGGAGGAAGCGTTGGCCCTCAAGCCCGACGTCATCGGCACCGCATGCCCGTTCTGCATGACCATGCTGACAGACGGGGTAAAGGCGAAGGAAGCAGCCGAGCGGGTACAGGTGAAAGATATTGCTGAACTGGTTCTGGAGGCCGTGGGGGGCTGAGGGATGTGCCGCGACCGGACCGGATACTACCGGTCGATGCCCGTCATCGGGTGGCGGCGGATCAACATGAGAATTGCGGACTGGGAAACGATCAGGTACTTCTTCTCCTCGTACTCCATCTCGATCGCCTGTTCGCGAAGGAAAATGGCGTAGTCTCCCTCTTCGGCCTGGAGCGGAATATACTTAACGGGATCTTTGGGTGTGGGCGACCACGACTCCTGGTCGATATAGTTCGGGTTCGGCACGGGAAAGCCAGGTCCGACTTTGATAATGTAACCGCTCTGTACCCTCTCCTTCTCCTTCACGTTGGGCGGAAGATAGAGCCCATGCTCGGTGCGGTCTCTGTCGCTGTCGGGTATGACCAGGACTTTGTCCCCCACCACGATCATCTCTTTTCTGCTCGAACTGTCCAAGAATCTCTCTCCTTACGAACGGAATTGGATTTGCTTCAGATGAACCTCACTAATCATACAATTTTCCATTTTACGGTGCAAACTCCCCCGCGAAGTCCCTCGGGATGTCTGTCGAGCCGGCGACTTACGCGTTCGTGAGAAATCGTTTCAACTCTTCGAACCCGCCGAAGGTTTTTGTGACGCATCCAAGGATCCATCCCGGAAGTTCAAACAGGGGGTAGCTCGTCACGAGATAGACCGGTTTTCCAAAATATCTGGCCATCGTCAGCTCGCCTTTCGTCCCGGCGCCTTTGGCGGCGCCCTCATCCCAGAAACAGATGACGTAATCCGTTCGCTCCGCGATTTCCCGGCAGTCGATCTCGACAAGACTTCGGACAATCTTCTGATACGACCCGACATCATCCCTCTTGAGGGCCCGGAAATCGAGGTTTGGATGATGCGTGCTGAAGAAGCGGCTGCTTTCGACATTGGGATTGAACACTTCGTGCCGGAGATCGGACTCGAGCCAGCTCTGGAGTTCCCTGCGCCACTCAAGACCCTCCCCTTCGGCATATTCCATTCCGCCCGACAGGTACGCACGCATCCCGTTCATCCAAAGCTATTGATGTCAAGGAACGGGTAGAAGAGCTGGTATCCTGCCCACATGACGGTTCCAACCACGAGGGGAATCGAGAGGTTGTCGTCGATGTCGACGGGGAGAGCCTCGACGATCGCGCCGGCAAGGGCCGCCACGGCGCCAATCGCATATTCACCGGACTGATAGCCTACCTTGGGGAGTATCGCGACCACCACGAGTGCGCTGAGCAGGAATCCTGCGCTACCCTCGAGGCTCTTTCCGAGAAACCGATGCCGCCCGAACCGCTTCCCGATCAAGGCGGAAGCGAGATCGGCGATGATCAGAATGACGAGGCTCGATACCGCAATGACCCTCGGAAAGATCAGGACGGATAACGTCGCTGCAATCAGGACATAGGTCGCGCCGTTCAGGCGTTTCTTCTCTTTGCAGGTCTCGCTCGTTCGCAGGAGCCACCCGAACGTCCGGTAAAACCAGGTCTCGATGGGGCGGTGATAATACCGGCCGACGTCGATGATGACGAACGCCAGCGTGAGAGGGATAAGGACGCCGAGAGCCACAATCCGCGGCGTGTGAAAGTAGAAAATGGGGATAGCGAGGGAACAGAGGTGGATCGATTTGCGAATGAGCTCAATACGATAGCTATCGCTATCGGAAAGCGGATCAGGACTTCTGAATGTCTCCGTTCTGGTCCGGTCGGGACTGTTCGTCAATGGTGGCTTTCAACGCTTGTTCTTGTCCATTTGTCCGGCGCTCGACCGGGGGCAGGGTTTCTCCGCGGATCACTTTATCGATCTCCTCGCCGTCGAGGATTTCGCGTTCGAGAAGTGCCGCGGCGAGGCGGTGCAGCGCCTCGATGTTATCGCGGAGGATGATTTCGGCCCGCTCCATCCCCTTCATGATGATCTTCTTTACCTCCTCATCGATGGCTATCGAGGTTTGCTCCGAATAGTTCTTCGACCGTGTGATCTCTCGCCCAAGAAAGATTTCTTCTTCCTTCGCGCCGTAGGCGAGGGGTCCCAGCCGGTCGCTCATGCCCCACTCGCAGACCATTTTGTGGGCGAGATTTGTAGCCCGTTCGATGTCGTTGCCGGCGCCGGTCGTAAACTGGTTGAAGACGAGTTGTTCCGCCGCCCTCCCTCCGAGAGCATACGCAATCATGGCTTCGAGGTATTCCTTCGAGTAGGTATGTTTCTCGTCGATCGGCAGGTAGGTCGTGACCCCGAGCGCCCGGCCGCGTGGGATGATCGTTACCTTGTGCACGGGATCGGCTTCCGGGACCTTTCTGGCGACGAGAACGTGTCCCGACTCGTGGTAGGCCGTTATTTTTTTCTCGGCATCGGAGATAATGAGGCTCTTCCGCTCGATCCCCATCATGACTTTGTCTTTGGCGTCTTCAAAATGCTGCATCGTAACCGCTTTCTGGTTCTGGCGCGCGGCCAGAAGGGCGGCTTCATTGACAAGATTGGCCAAATCGGCTCCCGCGAGTCCGGGAGTGCCCTTGGCGAGGACATCGAGCTTTACATCGTCGTCCAGAGGAATGTTCCGCGTGTGCACTTTCAGAATTCCCTCGCGCCCGCGAACATCGGGCCGGTCAACAACCACTTGCCGGTCGAACCGGCCGGGCCTTAACAGTGCGGGGTCGAGCACGTCGGGCCTGTTCGTCGCGGCGATGATAATGACGCCGCTATTCTGCTCGAATCCGTCCATCTCAACGAGGAGTTGGTTCAGCGTCTGTTCGCGCTCATCGTGCCCTCCGCCCAGTCCTGCGCCCCGGTGACGGCCGACGGCATCGATTTCGTCTATGAATATAATCGCGGGGGCATTCTTCTTTCCGGTCTCGAACAAATCCCTCACGCGGCTTGCGCCGACACCGACAAACATCTCGACAAATTCAGCGCCGGAGATCGAGAAGAAGGGGACTCCCGCCTCGCCCGCCACTGCCCGGGCGAGAAGCGTCTTGCCCGTGCCGGGCGGACCCAGTAAGAGCACGCCCCGCGGAATTTTCCCGCCGAGCCGCTGGAACTTGGAGGGTTCCTTCAGAAACTCGATGATCTCCTGCAGCTCGACCTTCGCTTCGTCGGCGCCGGCAACATCCTGGAACGTTACCTTCGGCGAGCCTTCATTGATGCTCTTCGCCCGGCTCTTGCCGAATGAAAAAATACCTTTCGTGCCGATCCCCTGCATCCGCCTCATGATGATAAGCCAGACAACAAACAGAAGCACCCACGGCAGCACGCTGAGGAGCGCGTTCATCCACGTATTGTCTTCCTTCGTGATCGTGAAGCGAATCTCCTTGTCGTTCCATTCTTTCACAACCGTTCCGTCGATATACGGGAGAGTCACGACAAAACGCTGAGCCGGAATGGTCCTCCCGCTGGAGGTGGTGACGTCCACGGGCTTTTTCAGGATCCCGTGAAAGTCGTAGTTATTGAGATCCGACTTCTTGATCGTCGCGCTCGAGATCAGTCCGTCTTTCAGGAGGGACTGATATTGCGTATAGTCCAATTCATATTCGGTCCCTTCCTGTGACTTGAAGAGTGTCATCACGATGAACACTCCGAGGATGATGGCCGACCAGCTCAGAACGACTTTGAGGACTTTCCCCCAGTTGAAATCGTCGTCGCCGCGGAATTGGTTCTTGGTGGGCCGGTTTCTGCGGGGCCTCGGAAGCTTCCGGCGCAGCTTGCTGTCATTCATGCGCTTTAAGTCCTGTGGATCTTTTTCCATATGTTATTCTAACGCTTTCCGGCATTCGTTCGTTCATTGGCAATGCGGTAGATCGCCCGAAGATTTCTGTCCTTCTGCGAATAATCGAGCCCGTACCCGATGACGAAATAGTTCGGAATGACGAATCCGACATAATCGATCGGCACGGGAATTTTCGCCGCATCCTTCTTATACAATAATGTTACGACCTTGTACGACCGCGGCTTTTGCTGAGAGACGAGCCGGATCATGAAGTCGACCGAGAGTCCCGAGTCGACAATGTCTTCGACGATAATAATATCTCTCCCTTCGACCTGGCAATTGAGCTCCTTTAACAATGTCACGTTCCCCGAGCTGATCTTCGCATCGCCGTAGCTCGAAAGCTTCATGAAATCGATCTCGCAGTCGATGCTGACATTCCTGATCAGGTCCGCCATGAAGACGAAGGCGCCGTTGAGAATCCCGATGAAAATCGGGACCCGCCCCTTATACTCCTTGCTGACTTTCCTGCCTAACTCCTTCACGCGCGCCTGGATCCTTTTCTCCGTCAGAAAGAGGACAAACCGGTCGTTATTGACCCTCAAATATTTCTTCATTCAATCCGTGCATCCCGGGGGGTATATTCCAGCTTCAAAATTCGCACAGTTTTCGACGTAATCTTGTGCCGCTCATCGAGCCGCATGCCGCAAATCCAGACGATTTCGCCGTTTGAAACAAGAATCGGAATCGCCGTCTTTTGAAATAACGGAATTTTTTCGTCAATAAAAAAATCGCTCAATTTCTTCTTCTCCTGCATGCCGAGCGGAATGAACCAGTCTCCTTCCTTCCAGTTCCTGAGGAGGCATTCCGGGGCCAGTGTATCGGCATCGACAAACTCGATGTTCGGGTCGGTGGAAAGGAGGGCCTGGGCGGATGCGGCCGACCCGAAGCCAAACCGGTCGAACTGGTAGATGCGTTTGAGCTCAATGCGGTGCTGGAAGGGAGTCAGCCGGTTATTCCGCAAGAAGATCAATTGGTCGCGGTTCCGGTAGAAGACGGCGTCTTTGGCGATTGAACACGAGGTTCCCGTCTCTCCGCCAGCGACGCGAAGCATGGTCTTCACAGTTCCGAAATCGATTTCCCTCGCCGTAAACTCCCGGGCCGCGTGCAGGAGCACGTGCTCCTGCAGAAACACCGGCTGCACCCGGAACGCCGTCAGATCGAGGATGACGCTACCCTCAGAACCCGCGACGAGCAGTCCGGGCATGACCTTCCCGACTTGCTCTTTCAGGTAATCTTCCAATTGATCGAACAGCTCCGCGGTCCTGCTCAAGGTGCGGATAAGATTCGGGTTAATATTCTGCCGGATGAGCGGAATCACATCGTGCCGCAGGAAGTTTCTGGTGTACTGACGGTCTGCATTCGATGCATCTTCCCGATAGGATAATTTCCGGTCGGCGGCATATTCCCCGATCTGTTTTCGCGTTGCGAAGAGGAGGGGGCGAATGATGGATTGATCGTTTCTTCGCACAGGGATGCCGGAGAGCCCGTGCACCCCGGCCCCGCGGAAAAGGTTGAACAGGATCGTTTCCGCATTGTCGTCTGCATGATGGGCTGTTGCAATTTTCTGGTATCCAAGCGAGGAACGGAGCCTGTCGAAGAACGCGTAGCGGAGATTCCGACCGCATTCCTCAACCGAGAGCTTTTGCGCTTCGGCGACCGCCCGGGTATTCGCGCGCTCCACGTAACATTCGAGTCCGCGCGCCAGGGCAACCGACCGGAGCAATGCCTCATCCCGGTCGGCTTCGATTCCGCGGAGCTGATGGTTGAAATGCGCCACCGAGAGCGTGAGCTGGGATTCCCGCTTGATATTGTCAAGAGCATCCAGCATCACCATCGAATCAAGACCGCCGCTGACCGCCAGAATGATCTTTTCGCCGCGGTCGATGAGCCGAAAATCACGGATGAATCTCCTCATCTTGCCGAGGAATGGCTCAGTCGAGGTCATTTCCAAACTCGTTTCGGTAAAAAAAATGCCCTTCAGACTGCCGGATCTGGAAGGGGGATCTCAGGACGTAGCGGAGGAGGGAGTCGAACCCCCGACACACGGATTATGATTCCGTTGCTCTAACCAACTGAGCTACTCCGCCGTAAGTACTTGAAAATATACCACAAAAACGCGCGACATGCAAGGATTTACCCGGTTTCTCGTTGACTTTCGCGAGGAACATCTCTATCTTACCGGAGTTTTCCCAATCGTCCCTGAAGTGTGATGGAAGACTTCACAACATCGTTCAGCGCTCCGGCGCAGTTTTCTGAAACGACGGTCTCGAGCACATGGGTGGCCGCTCCCTTGCCGAGCCGGCCTACGCCGGATGAGGCGTTCAAGTACTGCGCGGCAATTGCCGCCGAACATGCGGAAAACTTTCCGGTGGCGTCCCTTTTTTTGCCTGAGGAGAAGCGGCCGTATCTCCAGGCAATTTATGCGTTCAGCAGGATTGCAGACGACTTTGCCGACGAGCTGGACGTGAGCCCGGGAGAGCGGCTCGCGAGGCTGCAGGACTGGGAAACGATGCTGGCAGACTCGTTCAATGGGCGTGCCGACCACCCGGTGTTCGTTGCGCTGGCGGAGACATTCAACCGGTGCCACATCCCGATTGAGCCATTTTCTGATTTACTGAGCGCGTTCAAACGAGATGTCGTCCAGAATCGCTATGAATCGTTTGAGGACCTCCTCTCCTACTGCCGATGTTCGGCGAATCCGGTGGGCCGGCTCGTCCTCATGGTTTTCGGTCATCGGGATGAAGCGATTTTCAAATGCTCGGACGCAATCTGCACCGCCCTGCAGCTCACAAATTTCTGGCAGGATATCTTTGTCGACCTGAAGAAGAACCGGCTGTATCTACCCCTTGAAGATTTAAACCGCTTCGGTTACACCGAGGATCTGTGGCGGCGCGGCGTCGCCGACGAGCGGTTCAGGGCGCTCCTGGGGTTCGAAATTGATCGTACGAAAGCTCTTTTTTACGACGGCGCCGGACTCCCGTCCCAGGTGGAACGAGAACTATCGGTTGAGCTAAGAATGGTCTGGTTCGGGGGGATGGCGATCCTCAAGAAGCTTGAACGGCGTGGTGTTGCGCCTTCCTCGAGGCCGAGCCTTACTGGAATCGATAAGGCCGGGATCCTCTTCCGGTCGCTTTTCTATAACGACCTGAGCCGTTACGGCAGAAAGAAGAAACAGTGGGATCTGACCTAGTATTGACGCCGCTGCGGCCCGGTTTGACCGGCGTGAGATCAAGCTTTCGCTATTCGTTTGCATTTCTTCCGAGGTCTCAACGCGATGCCCTGAAGGCCGTCTATGCCTTCTGCAGGATGACCGACGATATCGCGGACAGCCCCGAGGCCGGCGGGCTCAACCGGAGGATCGAGCTTCTGCGGAAATGGAGGGAGGAGCTCGAGAGCGCATTCCGCGGCCAGTCGGGCTACGCCGTTCTCAACCGCCTCAGCGCCATTGCGAAACGATTCAATATCCCTGTCATGCATTTCTACGACCTTCTGCGGGGCGTTGAGATGGACTTGACGAAGAACCGGTACGCGACGTTTGAGGAGCTGAAAGAGTATTGCACACTCGTGGCATCATCCGTGGGTCTGATGACGCTCGAAATTTTCGGTCCGAGGAACGCCAGAACGCGCGAATATGCAGTCAACCTCGGCATCGCACTTCAGTTGACGAATATCCTGCGGGACGTCGGGATCGACGGATCGTACGGGAGGATTTATCTTCCGGCGGAAGACCTGCGAAGATTCGGTTATTCGGAATCCGACCTCCTCGCGCGGACTTATACTCCTCAGTTTCGAGCGCTGATGGAATTTGAGACCGCCCGGGCTGAGGAGTACTTTGAGCGGGCCCGCGCGCTTCTTCCCGCAGAAGACCGGCGTGCGATGTTCGCTCCGAAGATCATGGAACGGATCTATTTCCACACCCTGCTCCGGATCAAGCAGGCCGATTACAATGTCCTCGACCATACTGTCTCCCTCCCCCGGTTTTTGCAGTTCCTGATTGCGCTGAAGTACTGGGTGAAGCAGCGGCTGCTCGGCCGTTGATTGTCGAGCCGATCCCAAAGCCTCATGTCACCGACGCGGAAGTCCAGTCATTCCTCCAAGAGCTCCCGCCCTGATGTGGTTATCATCGGCGGCGGCCTGAGCGGCCTTGCGGCTGCAGTCGAGCTCGCCTCGCGCGGGGCGTCTGTCGTTCTCTGTGAACAGGCCCCACGGCTCGGGGGGAGGTGTTACTCCTATGTCGACCGGAAGACCGGAGACGTGGTCGACAATGGCCAGCATCTTCTCATCGGCGCGAACCACCATGTGCTCAATTATCTCGAGCGGACGGGGGCCCGCGCGCATCTGAGAAAGCGGCGGGAAACCGGTTTGCCGCTTCACCACCCTGTTAAGGGGATGACCACGTTCGAAATCCCGAGCTTTCGGCAGCCTCTCCGTCTGGCAAGAGGCATCCTAAAAAAAAACCTCCTGACCCTTCGGGACCGGAGGAAGCTCATGAACGTTGCGTCCGCCCTGAGCGGATTAGATCCGCACTCCGAGAGAGTGCTGGCATCGGTAACGGTGGAGCAGTGGTTGACGGCCCTCGGTCAATCCGAGGAGGCAAGGATCTGCCTCTGGTATCCCATCGCGGTTTCCGTGATGAACGATTTGCCCGAGAGGTCATCTGCGCTTCTTTTTGCGCGCGCCTTGAAACTGGCGTTGATGGGCGCACCGTCAGACTCATCCATCCTTCTGCCGTCTGTCGGACAGTCGGAGCTCTACGTCGATGGTGCCTCCGAGTACCTGAACGCCAGAAAGGCGGCGCTGCTGAAAAACACCCAGGTCAGATCGCTCGAGATCAAGGGGTCTGAGGTTTCCGCCGTGGTGTTGAATGACGGCACCCGCATCCGGCCTTCCTGGGTAATCAGCACCGTGCCGTACTTCTCGCTCGGAAGCCTTATCCCCCGGAAGCTGAAGCGAGAAAAGCCATTCGGCGGCCTCGGTCGGATTGAGAGCTCGCCCATCGTCTCCTTCCATTTTTGGTTCGACAAGGATTTCATGGAGATGGATTTTCTGGGATTGATCGGGAGGAGGATTCAGTGGGTCTTCAACCGGCGAAGGATCATGGGGGAAGATCAAAAACAAACCGGCTACGTCACGGCAATCATCAGCGGGGCCCGCCGGTATGTCGACCTGCCGGGGGCCGATTTGCGATCGATTGCGCTGGAGGATCTCCGAAGCGCGTTCCCCGGCATGGACGGCTCGAGACTCCTCTTCTCTATTATTATAAAGGAAAAACGAGCGACGTTTTCCCCCACATGCGATGTCGAGAGCCTTCGCCCATTTCCGGAAACGCCGATTCGAAATTTTTTTCTGGGGGGCGACTGGACGAACACCGGCCTGCCGGCCACGCTCGAAGGCGCGGTCATCAGCGGTTACACGGCGGCTGCCCGAATACGGTGAGGGTCGCTCCGGATCCGGCCTGATTTACGCAACGAGCGGGGCGAGGATCTTCATCACCAGGGGCTGGAGGGGGATCAGAGCCGCGTACACGGCGAGCGCCACAAGCCATTTCCATTTCACAGAGTTCATTTCGTGAATGATGGCAACCGCCACGAAGAGAAGCGTCAGCGAGAGGAAACAAAGCACGACGATCTCGGCGGTCGGATTGTGCGCGACGGAGAGAACCGCACCATTCTGGACCGGGGGGATCATCGTCCTCGGACGGAAGAATAGTTGAATGAAGAGCGTCAGCGTTTCGGGGAGCCGGACGACCGCATTAACGAACGCCAGGGCTCCAAGGAAAAGGATCTTTGGAAAGCGGAGGAAGCCTGCAAATGAAATAAGCGCAGCGAGCAACGTCACGGAAGGGGCCGCCACAGTTTCGAACATCGCTCTCCGAAAACTGTTTCCCGGCATCCCGGCCGATGTGGACGCGGCCGCGAGGCGGTGGGCGACAAGATCCGAGAACTCTTGAACTAACATCGATACGACAATTGCACCGATCACCGACGGGATTCCCAGCAACAGGAGCTTCCGCGTCGATAGCGTGGGCTCGTCATCAAAGTGCGGCATGAGCAGCATTCCTCGATTGTGGTTCGTGGCTTGATTGATGGACGCCTAAGGTAATGGATTTAGAGGATAGTTTCAAGTTGTTGATTTTTCGTGAACAAAGGGCTACCTTGACATTCCGAGCCAGTCACTGCGCGAGAAAATGAGCAAATCTGCCGAGAGTCTTTTTGAGGAACTGAAATGGAGAGAGTTTCTCCACACGGCGACCGAGGGAGTGGAGGGCGAACTCTCAAAGTCCGGCGTGACGGGTTACATCGGGTTCGATCCGACTGCTTCGAGCCTCCATGTCGGCTCCCTCCTTCCCATCATGGGTCTTGTCCACCTGCAGCGGCACGGCCATAGTCCGATCGCCATCGCGGGCGGCGGCACCGGAATGATCGGCGATCCCAGCGGGAAAACGCAGGAGCGGAAGTTACTATCAAAGGGGGATATCGAGCGGAACCTCGAAGGGATCCGGAGCCAGCTTTCACATTTTCTGGATTTTAAAAAGGCGGGCAATTCCGCCCGGATCGTGAATAATGCGGAATGGCTCACAACCATCTCGTTAATGGAATTCCTTCGGGATGTCGGGAAATTCTTCTCCATTAACGACATGCTGGCCAAGGATTCTGTCAAGTCGCGCATCGAGCAGCAGCAGGGGATGTCATTCACCGAGTTTACCTATTCTCTCCTGCAGTCGTATGACTACCTCCAGTTGTACGACCGCTACCGGTGCACGCTGCAAATGGGGGGAAGCGATCAGTGGGGCAACATCGTCGCCGGAGTCGAACTCATCCGCCGAATGCGAGGGGCGAATGTACACGGAATTGTCTTCCCGTTGCTGGAAACTTCGAAAGGCGAGAAATTCGGAAAGACGGAGGCTGGAGCCGTGTGGCTCGACCCTGTCAGGACTTCGCCTTATAAGTTCTATCAGTTCTGGTTTAATACCGGGGACCGGGACGTCATCAAGTACCTGAAGCTTTTCACGCTTCTATCAAAAGAAAGAATTACGGAGCTGGAGTCGAAGCACCAATCAGCTCCGGGAGAACGGGAGGCGCAGAGATCGCTGGCGTCCGAGGTAACGGGGACGGTGCATGGTGAGAGTGCGCTCGGGCAGGCGCTGCGCGCATCGAAGATTTTCTTCGGCGGCGAAATCACCGGCGTGGACGAGAACGAATTGCTTGATATTTTCGGCGATGTCCCATCCACCGAAATACCGAAGGCAAAACTCAGCGATCCCGGGGCACCGCTGATCGATCTGTTGGTCGCCGGCGGTGCGGCGAAGTCGAAGGGCGAAGCTCGCCGCGCCGTTGAGGGAGGGGGAATCTATGTGAACAACATTCGCGTCACAGAAGCCGATAAAAACCTTACGCTCCGGGAGACGCTCAAGGGTAAGTTTATCGTCCTCCGGAAAGGTGCCAGGAATTATCTCCTGGTCAAAGCCGTCTGATGCGGCTCAGCCGCCTCCGGTCTCTTTTTTCTTTCGGCGCCCCTCGCCCTCTGCGAGACGGCAAGCCGCCGATGAACCTGAACGAGCGCTTCAGGGCCCTAAGAAACCTTCCGAAACTACTCCGATTGCTGTGGCAAACGAGCAAGCCCATGACGGCCGCGGATTTCCTCCTCCGCCTCCTCAAAGCGATCGTTCCGTTGGCGCTGCTGCACGTCGGACGACTGATTATAAATGAAATAGTCCACCTCGTGCAGGCAACGGGTGAGCGCGACTTCACGCACCTCTGGCTGCTGGTCGGGACGGAATTTGGCATTGCCGTCCTTTCCGATCTTCTCGGCAGGGGCATTGCGCTGCTCGATAGCCTCCTGGGCGATCTGTTCTCGAATCGGACTTCGATGCGCATCATGGAACATGCGGCGCATCTTGATCTTTACCATTTCGAAGACTCGACATTCTACGATAAGCTCGAGCGCGCCCGGCAGCAGACCACCGGGCGTATCGCGCTCATGACTCAGCTGTTCAGCCAGATGCAGGATTTCATCACGATGGCGACACTGGCAGCCGGTTTGGTGGCATTCAGTCCGTGGCTGATCGTGCTGTTGTTCATCGCTCTCGTACCCGCCTTCCTCGGCGAGGCGCACTTTAGCTCGAAGACCTACTCGTTCATGCGGAAATGGACTCCCGAGCGCCGGGAACTCGATACGCTTCGGTATGCGGGGGCGAGCGACGAGACGGCAAAGGAAGTGAAGATTTTCAACCTCTCAGATTTTCTGACAGGAAGGTTCGCCGCGTTGTCGGATCGCTTCTATCGTACGAATAAATCGCTGTCGGTGAGGCGCGCGTCATGGGGGAGTGCTCTTGCACTCATCGGAGGTGCCGGATATTACTTCGCCTATATCGTTATTATCATGCGAACCATCCGGGGGGAAGCCACGCTCGGCGATTTGACTTTTTACGCCGGTTCTTTCAGGCAGCTCCAGAACCTGCTTCAGACGATACTGATGCGGTTCTCGGCACTCAGCGAGGGCGCGCTCTATCTCAACGATCTCTTCGAGTTTTTCGGCCTTGAACCCCTCGTGCGATCCCCTCACAGTCCGAGACCTTTTCCCCGACCCATCAAGGAAGGGTTTACCTTTGAGAATGCCGGCTTTATGTACCCGAACTCGATCCGGTGGGCAAACCGCCACCTTTCGTTCACGCTTGCCGCGGGCGAAAAGCTTGCTCTCGTAGGGGAGAACGGCGCGGGTAAAACGACGCTGGTGAAACTGCTGGCCCGGCTCTACGATCCAACAGAGGGCAGGATTCTGCTTGATGGACACGATTTGCGTGAGTATGATCTGAATGAGCTCCGAAAAGAGATTGGTGTGATTTTCCAGGATTTTGTCCATTACCATATGACTGCGGCCGAGAATATCGCCGTCGGCAGAATCGACGCGCGGGACGACCAGGACCGGATCCGGTTGGCGGCCGAACGGAGCCTCGCCGACGGAGTGATCGACCGGCTGCCCGGAAGATATGATCAGATACTTGGGAAACGGTTCGCGACCGGTGTGGATCTTTCGGTGGGGGAGTGGCAGAAAATTGCCTTGGCCCGCGCCTATATGCGCGACGCGCAGCTACTGATACTCGATGAGCCGACTGCGTCGCTCGATGCGCGCGCCGAGCACGAAGTCTTCCAGCGCTTTGCGGATCTTACGCGCGGTAAGTCAGCGATTTTGATATCGCACCGTTTTTCCACCGTTCGGATGGCGGGTCGGATTCTCGTTCTCGACAACGGTGAAATTCTCGAGATCGGCACGCATGAGGAGCTGCTTGCCCGGGCGGGGCGTTACGCGGAACTATTCAA
>DASQAZ010000056.1:0-7928 GCA_035635475.1 Bacteroidota bacterium
AAGGGATCTGGCCTTTCTCTCCATCGACGTGGTCGATTCGACCGGCCTGAAGATGGGGGAAGAGCGCGCCGCGGTCGAGCACGATTTCAGCGCCTACAAGCGCTTCGTTGATACGAAGTTGAGCGCACACGGCTGCCTGAAGTCCACCTGGACGCCCGACGGAGTCATGAGTTGCTTTACGTCGGTGGATGCGGCGGTCCGCGCGGCGCGTGAGGTCATCAACAGCCTGGATCATTTCAACACGAACGTCAAGACCATGCGGAGGCATTTTCACGTCCGCTGCGGCGTGAACTCGGGCTTTGTCTACTTTGACGACCATATGGGACTGGAGGAAATCAGCGACCGCGTGATCGATACGGCAGCCCACATACAGAAAAAAGCGCGGCCCGACACCGTGAGCGTTTCCAAGCCGGCCATTGAGCCGCTCAACGAGCGCGTTGGGTTCGAACCGACGGGAATTGTTGTTGACGGATACGAAGTGTACGAGTGGCGGAAGGCGTAGTCAATCCGCCCGCTTCCAGACCGTCCCGTCTTTCTTGTCTTCGAGCACGATCCCCAGCTTTGCGAGGCCGTCGCGAATTTTGTCAGAAAGCGACCACAATTTCTGGTCCCGCGCCGCCGTGCGCAAATCGATGATCAACTGAATCAATTCCCCTTCAAGCGAGGCGTTTCCGGGGGCCGCCCGGCCCCCATCGCGCGGCAGGATCCCAAGAATTGTTCCGCCGAATTCAGAGAACAACCGATCGGCCTCCCGCAGTGTTTCGGCCGAAACGGCGCCCTGCGACATCGCGTTGTTCATCTCACGGCTGAGATCGAAAAGCCCCGCGATGGCCTGCGGGGCATTGAAATCATCGTCCATCGCTTCCAGAAACTTTTTTTTGAATTTCGCGAGTCCGGACTTTGAGAGACTTTCGGGTTCATGCTTCGGCGCCGATTGAGTGCCGTCCCCGTGTCCGTTCCTCTTCGATAATTCGGTGCCGACGTTTCTGACTGTGTTGACAAGTTTCTCCCATCCCTTCGCCGCCCCGTCGAGGGCTCCGGTCGTAAAATCGAGCGTGCTGCGATAATGGCTCTGAAGAATAAAAAATCTGATCACAAGCGGCGAATAGCTCTTGAAGGCGTCTTTCAGCATGATGACATTTCCCAGCGACTTCCCCATCTTCTGGTTCCCGACGGTCACGAGATTATTGTGCACCCAGTACTTCACGAAGGGTTTTCCCGTGGCGCACTCGCTCTGCGCAATCTCACTTTCGTGATGCGGAAACTGGTTGTCCAACCCGCCCCCGTGGATATCAAACGTTTCACCCAGGTATTTCATCGACATCGCGGAGCACTCGACATGCCATCCGGGAAAGCCCAGGCCCCAGGGGCTGGGCCATTGCATGAGATGGCCCGCGCCGGCCCTTTTCCACAACGCGAAATCGTTCTGGTGGCGTTTCTCCGGATTCGGAGCGACACGGGTTCCCGCCTCAAGCTCCTCCGTCCGCCGGCCCGATAGTTTTCCGTAGTCCTTGTCGCGGGAGACCTCGAAATAAACCGAGCCGTTGACAGCGTAGGCAAATCCTTTCTCGATCAGTCTCTTGATCAATTCTATTTGCTCGATGATATGGCCCGTTGCTCTCGGGGAGATATCGGGCCGGACCACGTTCATCGCGTCCATGTCCTCGAAGTAACTTCGCGTGTAGGTCTCGGCGATCTGCATGGGATGAATGCGGTCGATCTTCGACCGCTGCTCGATTTTATCCTCGCCCTCATCCGCGTCATCGGTAAGGTGCCCCACGTCGGTGATGTTCTGCACGTAAAGAACCTTACATCCTACATATCGAAGGTACCGGAGTATGAGGTCGAACGAGACGTAGCTCTTCGCGTGGCCGACATGCGAATGCCCGTAGACGGTCGGACCGCACACGTACATCCCCACCTGTCCTTTGACCAGCGGTGCAAACTCTTCCTTGCTGCGGGTAAGGGTATTGTAGAGCTTCAGCGTCACGCGAGTCCCATGAGCTCCCGGGCGCTCTCGAGGCCGCTCCGCGTCACCTCTGCGCCGCTCAAGAGCTTCGCCACCTCTCCGACGCGCTCCTCGAGCTCCAGCTTCCGGATGCGGGAGACCGCGCGTTTGTTTAGTTCGACTTTTTCAACGAGGTAGTGGGTGTCGGCAAAGCCGGCGACCTGGGGAAGATGGGTGATGGCAATTATTTGATGGAATTGCGAAAGTTTCTTCAAGTTCTGGCCGACTGTCTGCGCTATGCGGCCGCTGATCCCGACGTCGATCTCGTCAAAGACGAGCAGGGGCAGCCGGTCAGACTTCGCGAGGATCATCTTGAGGCCCAGCATGATGCGTGAGACCTCCCCTCCCGATGCCACCTTCGCGAGAGGTTTCGGGTCCTCGCCGACATTTGTCGAAACATGAAATTCCAGAAAGTCGATCCCCTTAACCGTTGCGTCGTAGCACTCCTTCCCCAGTCTCACGCTCGCCTCCTCGGAGTGGGGCAGCCTGCGGTTCGTAATCGCGGTTTCGAAAACGGCGTGCGGAATCCCGAGTTCCCCCAGGGCCTGCTGGACGGACCGGTTGATCTTCTTGGCGCTCTCGCGGCGCTTCGCGGAGAGACGCTGGGCGATCTCGGAACACGCTTTTCTCCGGGCCTCGAGCTGATTCCACAGCAAGGCTAATTGCTGTTCAAAGTTATCTGCCAGCTCGAGCTCCTTCCCGATCGACTCGCGGTGAACGAGGATCGACTCAAGCGATCCGCCGTACTTTTTCTTGAGGAGCGCGAGCTGCCCGAGGCGATTGCGGAGGTCTTCGAGGCGTTCCGGATTGAACTCGATTCTCGAATTGTATTGCTGGATGAATTTCACAAGCTCGTCGACAATCGCCGCCGCGGAAGCAGCCTCGGCGGCGGCTCCCTCGAATGCCTTATCGATCGCCGCGAGGTCCTGAAGCTCATTCCGCGCCAGAACGAGCTGACCGTGCACCGCATTATCTCCCTCGTAGATCATCTGGTAGAGCCGCTCCGTCGCACTGTAGAGGCGCTCGGCATTCTCCAGGATGTTGAGTTCTGCTTCGAGCTCCTGCTCCTCTCCCGCACGGGGTCCGACTCCGTCGATTTCTTTGATCTGGAATTCGTACAGATCGCGCCGCTCTTTGAGTGCCTCTTCCTTCGATCGAAGGTCGCGGATGGCATAGAGATGCTCCTGGACCCGGCCGTACTCCGCTGAATACTCGCTCACCAATCCATCTAACCCGCCAAAATCGTCGAGCAAATCGATGTGGGTTTCGGGGCGCAGCAGCGACTGGTGCTCGTGCTGGCCGTGAAGGTCTACCAGTAAATCGCCCGCCTCTTTCAAAAGCGACGTTGTCGAGGGGGTATCGTTTATAAAGCACCGGGACTGGCTTTTCGCGCTTACTTCCCGGCGGAGGATCAACTCGTCGGAAAAATCGATTTCATGGGCCTCAAGAAGTTGCTTCAGCCGTTTGTTCCCGCCCACAAAAAGGTGTGCTTCAACAATAGCCTTCTCCGCTCCATCGCGTACCGCCCCCGCATCCGCGCGCTCTCCCAGCACGAGGCTCAGCGCATCGATGATGATCGATTTTCCCGCTCCGGTCTCACCCGTTATAATATTGAATCCGGGTTCGAACCCCGCTTCGAGGTCATCAATCAGCGCATAGTTCTTTATAATTAACGATTTCAGCACCGACTATCGATGCTTTTCGGGGGTAAGGCGTGGATGATCGGAGGCCGAAGAGAGAGGTACGGTGCGATACCGATCCGTTTCATTCGAGCGCTACGAGAGCGAAGTCTTCTGCCGTATTTGTTTCGAGGCAAGCGCCCGGAGGTAGTACATCTTGGCGCGTCGGACTTTACCTTCCTTGGTAATTTCTATTTTGGCAATTCGCGGCGAATGAAGGGGGAAAATGCGCTCCACTCCCACGCCGTTCGATATTTTTCTCACGGTGAACGTCGCTCCGAGCCCGGCGCCGCGCCTTCCGATCACGACTCCCTGAAACTGCTGGATGCGTTCCTTGTCCCCTTCGATGACGCGAACATGGACGTTCACGGTGTCGCCCGGATGAAAACTCGGGAGGTCCGACTTCATTTGCGTAGTTTCAACGAGCTTCAGTTTTTCCATGACTCCTTCTCCTTCGGGATTTCACAGTAAATCTTTTCTCCGGATTTTCGTCCGTTCGAGGCGCTGCGCCTGCCGCCACCGGGCAATGGCTTTGTGATCGCCGGAGAGCAGGATGCCCGGAACCGGCATTCCCCGGTATTCGGGCGGTTTGGTGTATGATGGACTGTCGAGCAGCGAGTCCTGAAATGAATCCGTCAGCATCGACTCGCCGTCGCCCAGCACTCCCGGAACCAGCCGCACGACGGCATCGACGAGAACGAGGGCCGCCAGCTCCCCTCCCGTCAACACGTAATCGCCGATCGAAATCTCCCGCGTGACCAGCTTGAGCCGGACCCGCTCATCGATCCCCTTGTAATGACCGCATAGCAGAATCAGATTTTCCCGGAGCGAGAGCTCGTTCGCCATTCTCTGGTGGAACGGTTGCCCGTCCGCGCTCAAATAAACAACTTCATCATACGGGCGGGACGACTGGAGCTTCTCGATACATTCAAAGATCGGCTCCGGCTTCAGAATCATCCCGGCGCCGCCGCCGTACGGGGTATCGTCGATCGATCGATGGCGGTCGTGTGTGTAATTCCGAAGATCATGCACTTTGATCTGCACCAGCTTCTTTTTTTTAGCCTGACGCAGAATGCCGGCGCTCAGGGGGCTCTTCACCAACGCTGGAAACCCGGTCACGATGTCGATCCGAAGGCGCTTGTCCATTGTTCACGAGCCGCCGAACAGGCCTTCCATGGGCTGGATGACAACCCTCCGGCGTTCGATGTCGACTTCCTTGATGAATTCCCCGACGGCAGGGATCATCTCAAGAGCGTCGCCTCTCCGGACAACCCACACATCCTGCGCGGGGAGCTTGTAGACATCCGCGATCTCGCCGATCATTGTCCCGTCTGTCGCGAAGACGGTGGATCCGATGATGTCATGGACATAGTACGATCCTTCTTTGGGCTCGGCAATCATCTCTTCCTCGATGAACAGGTATTTGCCCACCAGGGGTTCCGCCGATGAACGGTCGCTCACACCGTGCAACTTCATGAGAACATTTCTACCCTGAACTTTCACTTCCTCGACTTCGTACGGCGTGTTTTCCGCCGGAGAGGATCCCAGAGAGACATTCCGAAGGCCCGCGAGCCGATCCGCCGAACGTGTCATCAGTCGGACCTTGAAGTGTCCGCGGAGACCGAAGCACCCCGTTATCCTGGCAACCGCAACTGCCCCCCGCGTTCTGCTTCCCTTCACGCAGTCAATCGATCACTTCGATCGATACTCGCTTACCGGCCTTCTTGCCGACCGCAGCCACGAGGGTGCGCAGCGCGAAGGCAGTCCTTCCTTTCTTGCCGATGATCTTTCCGATATCAGGTTGTGCGACTTTCACCCTCAAGACAAGTCTTTCGTCGCGACTTTCCTCCTCAATCGCCACCTGATCCGGTTGGTCAACGAGCTGCTTGGCGATATATTCGACGAATTCTTTCATAAATCCTCCATCCAGATAAACATAGAGTAGAGGTCGGACGAGCCGCCATCCGATCGGTCGAAACAACCGGCGATGTCTTCGCCGGGGTGTAAGCAGAAAATTTCATGATCCTTCAGCGGGTGCCGCGACCGGTTTCTCCGCCGGTGCAGCGGCCGGTTCCTCCGCCTGTGCGGCGGCGGGCGCAGCCGGGGCCGCGGGAGCCTTTACCTTCCGGGCAAGTTTTCTGCGGGCTTTCCGTTCCCCCTCGCGTTGAAGCTTATCCGCCTGAAGCGTCTGCCATTTATCAACATCAGCGGTAATCCGCGCCTCGTCGGCGCCCCTCTTCATCAGCCCCCATTTGAGCCAGACCCCCTTGCGCTGCAGGAGACTTCGGAGCGTGTCGGTCGGCTGAGCGCCTCGCTTCAGCCAGAGGAACAGGCGGGGTTCGCTGACATCAATCACCATCGGATTTGCCCGCGGGTTGTAATGGCCGATCGCCTCGATGTATTTGCCGGTCCGGGATTCCCGTGAATCGGCCACGACGATTTTGTAAAACGGCTGTTTCTTCTTTCCGATCCTGCGTAAGCGCAATTTTACCACTCTTCGTACTCCTTCTTAATAGAACATAGTTGATTGGGGCGCCGTTACCGCGGCAGCCGCATCCCCTGCAGCATGCGGGGGAATTTTCCCTTCGAAATCGTTTTCATCATCTTCTGCATTTCGCCGAACTGCTTCAACACTTTATTTACCTGTTGGATCGAAGTCCCGCTTCCCGACGCGATGCGCCTTCTGCGGCCGCCGCTGATGATATTCGGTTTCGCGCGCTCTTGTTTTGTCATCGACTGGATGATCGCCTCCACGGCAACCAGCGCCTTGTCGTCGAGCGTGGCGCCGGCCGAAAGCCGGTTCATGCCCGGAATCATGCTCATGACCTGCTCGAGCGAGCCCATTTTCTTTACTTCATTCAATTGATCCAGAAAGTCCTCGAACGTAAATTGCGATTTCCTGATTTTCTCTTCGAGTTTCTGGGCCTTTCGTTCGTCAAACTGGTCCTGCGCCTTCTCGACGAGCGTCACGATATCTCCCATGCCGAGAATCCTGGAGGCCATCCGATCGGGGTGGAACACTTCGAGGGCATCGAGTTTTTCCCCGACGCTTATAAATTTCACCGGCTTGTCGACGACACCTCTGATTGAAAGCGCCGCTCCGCCGCGCGTATCTCCGTCAAGCTTCGTCAGGACAACTCCGTCAAAGCCGAGGCGGTCGTGGAAGGCTCGTGCGGTGTTCACCGCGTCCTGACCCGTCATCGAGTCGACCACAAAAAGGACCTCGTTCGGTTTGACTGCCGCTTTAATCAGCTCGACCTCCTGCATCATCTCCTCATCGATGTGCATCCGTCCTGCGGTGTCGAGAATTACGACATCGCGGGCTCCCTTTCGCGCCTGGTCGACGGAATGCTTCGCGATCTCGACCGCACCGGCGCCCCGCTCGGCAAACACGGGTATCTGAATCTGCGCCCCCAGCATCTCGAGCTGGTCAATCGCTGCGGGTCGATGAACATCCGCGGCCGCAAGCAGGGGAAAATGCCCCTTCTTCTTAAGATAATTGGCGAGCTTCGCGCAGAAGGTCGTCTTCCCGGAGCCCTGCAATCCCGCGACCATCACGACGGTCGGCGGCATCGATGCAAAACTGATGCCTGCGCTTGCCGTCCCCATCATCCTCACAAGCTCGTCATACATGATCTTGATGACGAGCTGACCCGGCGTTATACTCTGCAGAACCTCCCGCCCGAGGGCGCGTTTCTGAACTTCGTCGATGAATGTTTTCGCAACTTTGTAATTGACGTCGGCATCGAGAAGGACCCGGCGGACTTCACGCAAAGACTCCGTGATGTTCGACTCGGTGATCTTTCCCTGCCCGCGGAGCTTCTTAAAAACAAGCTCTAATTTCTGACTGAGATCTTCAAACATTGGATGATGAGAATGGGATAACACCTATGGAATCATGGGGCGGCAATCTCCGCGAAATTTTAAACGAGGGAGCGTATCCCCAAATGCGATTAAATCTACTCAAAAATTGAAAGGGATGCAACTCAAACCTAGGGAATCGCGCGGGCTGGGTGCGGAATCCTCTCGGCGGACGGGCAGCCGCGGCCCGCCAAAGAAGCGGCTACGAACTCTGCGTCAGTGCCTCGGCGCCGCTGACGATTTCGAGCAACTCTTTTGTAATTGAGGCCTGCCGGGCCTTATTATAGGAAAGCTGCAGATCGTGGATCAAATCGGAGGCGTTTGTGGTGGCATTGTCCATTGCCGTCATCCGAGCGCCCTGCTCCGCCGCATTCGATTCA